>JBGOYR010000043.1:0-7767 GCA_041479765.1 Bathyarchaeia archaeon
CAGAGTGATTATTGGACTAGCTTTATTGTTTCTTCTGCTGAGTGTTTTAGAGGTTTCCTGTTCTGCTGTTCCAAAGGCAGTTGAGACAATAGTGTTTGATGATTTCGAAAGCTACTACACTGGCGCTTTTCCCTACAGCGGCGGATGGGAATTGTGGTTCAGCGGAGCAGGGTACAGGTTTCAAAGAATAGTTGATAACGTTTCTGCGTCTCCAACAAATTCCCTGCAACTGCTGGGAGTGAGCGGATGGGCTGCATTTGCCGCCAAGCGATTCAGCACGGGTTCTTCCAAAATCGGTTTTGAAGTATCTGTAAGAGTTGAAGAAGTCACAGGCGGGGGTGGTGATAATGCGCGGGTCAGCTTCACCAAATCGCAATCACCGTCAATATCACGAGAATATGCGCCCATTCTCTTCTTGGACGACGGTGAAATAATCTGTGGCTCCAAGTACCTGCAATCATATGCTGCTGATACCTGGTACAGGGTAAAACTGATTCTAGATAGGTCTGCCAATACTTGCTCCATCTGGATAGATGATCTGTTGAGAGCAGAAAATCTTGCCCTATTCACAACATCACCTCCAGAGACCTCAAAGCCAGGCTACGAAATCGAAGCGTTCTCTGTCAGCCAATGTTACAACACTATTAGAGCATATTTCGATGATGTCAGACTCTTTGGAGTCGAAGAAAGCATTAGCAGGGTTCCAGGCGTTCATGCAGGAGACAGGGCAAAATATGATTTTGTCTTCAACTCCACAACAAATGACAGCAATCCTCCGATACCTCTTCCTCCGCCTGGATACATGGCCGTTGACTACTACATGATAGAAGTCATTCAGGTTATTGGCACGAACACTACGTTCGAAATCTCATTGCGCCTCAAAAATGGGACGACAATATCTAACACTATGTGGATGGATATCTCTTCAAGCTATGCCATGATCTTTCCTCCGCCGTTCATTCCAGCGAATCTCAGCGCCGGAGACAGGCTATACAATGATCCCTACTCGATCACGATCAACGCGACTTTGGCGCAGACCTACGCTGGTGTTGAAAGAGAAGTGAACCTCCTTCATATGGAAAAGGACTTGGATTATCTAAGCGGATACCAAGTTACTAATGAGATCATGATGTATTGGGACCGAGCAAGCGGCATCATGGATGAAATGGTCCAAAGCATTCGGTTCACGAAAATCCCAGAGGGCTACGAGACACAAGTGTTTGCCCACATGGTGATGAGGGAAACTAACATCTGGAGATCGGCAGGCATCGAGGCAAGGTTGTTCATTTTTCCGAGAATCTTGAATCTTGAGAGCGAGGGCAAGTGGGTGACGGCGTGGGTTCTGCTTCCATCAGGTTATGATGCACGTGACATTGATGCTTCCACAATCATGTTGAACGATACTGTTCCACAGGCAAGGTACATGAATCTTGGAGCTCGACTCTTAATCGTCAAATTTGACAGAAACCAAACGGCATCCTACATACTGGGGAACGTGAGGATGAAGTTAAGATACGTTACCGTAGTGCTTACGGTAAGCGGTAGATTCAAGGATGGGACGTCATTTCAAGGGCACGGCAGGATTGGAGTGATCATGCCTAGCAAGGACAAAATGACTGATTCTCATGAACCGTCTCCTTTGTCCTTTGACTCTCAGCTCTTTTGCTCTATCGTCGCCGCGTACGGCTCGTCTCTTGGCCACCCAAAATGGGACCCACTTTGCGATTTGAATGAAGACGGCAAAGTCGACTTGAAGGATTATTACGTGGCTTGCAAAAACTGAAGAGCCAAGATGACCTGTGATGCGAATGTGATGCATGAACGGCAAGCAATGCCTTTTCCTAGCGTACTCTGGCGTGACATATTTTGCAGTTTGAAATATCCTACTTATACTGAAGCCTGCTTTTGTTTGTTGTGAAGAAGAACTGACTACGTTAGGATCGTATGACCATGGGAGTAGCATTGGCTAGACCGTTGAAATTCATATTCCAGTTTCCCCCGATTCATGGGATTTTCGACGCAGGCTACGGAGTCGTCTATATTTTTGGTGGGCTTCATGAGAGTGAGATTGAGAATATAATAGTGCACGAGACTCTGCATTACGTTTTGCTAAGGGTGGCTGGAAAAAAAGCAAGCTTGAAACTGGATAGGATCTACACAGAACTAGACAATTAAATCTAAAGCGTGTGTCGTTTTACTGCAGAAACATTAAGTTTAGAATGCGGTCTGTGTTCGTGTTTCTTGTATTCTGGCTTTGAGCGAAGATACTGAAGTATTTCCTTGTTAGTTGTCTAACTTTCTGTTCGTTGCTTGAGTATCTTACGTGCAGAAGCTCATGTATTAACGTGGCCATGGCTCTGGCTTTGATGTAAAAGTAGACCGCTTCTTTTTCAAAATCCTGAACCAGTTTGCGGCAGAACTCCAGTCTTTTCGGATAGATGAGGATTTCGCCTTTCTTGTTGAATTTTCCTGCGAGTCCCTTTCCGTTCTCTCTTCGGAACGGAAACATTCTAACTTGAACGTTCGTGACCTGATGTTCTTCTATGTTTTCTCTTCGCATCATCCAGTCAAGGAACCGCTGAAAAAGAGGGCTTCCCAGGGTCTTGAAGGTGACGGTAGCGTATTTTGTGTAGAACTTAACGTGTCTGTCGGAGAATTCTTCAGGTTTTTGAAAACATGTGATTATTTTCATCTTGCCTGACAGTTTTTGTTTTCGCGTTCCATTCAACATGAGTTTTCAACTTTTCCGAAGAAAACTAGAAGGGCTTGGATAATGCGCATCTATGTCTTCGGCATTTGGCTATTGTTATGTTTCGCAATGCATATTAACCTTGTCGCACGGGTGTTGATAATAAAGGCCACAGATTTCTGCCGTATTAACAAAGAGTATATTCACGACACTGAAAGTCTCCTCACAAATCCTCGATGCAAACTCAAATGACATGAAGAGACATGCCGTGTTGTACTTGAATAAGGAAATGGTTGAGAAGACACAACAATATCAGTTCCAGTCTTTCAAGGATAATTGGCGACTATCACTGGAGCCGAAGCATGAACAGATTAGAAGTGGTCTAAGACACTCATGTAGAATCTGTCGCCATATGCTTCATTGAATGAAGCATCATCTGTCAATTCCTTGACCATGAGCACACCGTGTCCAGTTCCGAGAGCTGAGAAGCCGCGGGACTCATAGACTTGGCGCAAAGTGGGGTCCAGAACTGCCCTGCCGTAAACAACACTCTGCGCTTTTTCCTCGACAAGCCCGATAAGCCTGTTCATCTCTTTCCGGTTTTGAGCAATGAGCTCTCTGATTCTGGCTTGCTTCTTATCTTTCTTGAATATGACGTAGCCTTTCTGGGTTGTAATGCATTCTTTGGCCGCGATTTCATGAGTTTTAATCAGCATTTTCATGTACGCCTTGTCTCGAACCACAAAGCCCGTCCTACTCTTTACATACTCGTCGTAGATTTCCAGCATTCTGTCAAAATCCAGTTTGGAGACCTTTTCGCGTTCCGAAGTCTTCCGTCTTTCGGTTTTCTCTTTCAGCTTGTATACTCCTAGAAACGATGTCACATCGAAGTAGCCCAGTTTCTCATACAGAACATAAGCTGCGAGTGTGGGGCTCGTTGTGAGAAAGGAGAAGCGATAGTCTCTTTCAATGAAGTACTTGTGTGCCTGGTTCAGCAATGCGGTGCAGATGCCCCGTCTTGTATGTCCAGGCAAGGTTGCCACTCCATAAATGCCGCCTACCTTTTCCGGTTTTCCATCAACGGTTCTTGTAGCCAAATCCATGACACCAACGTATCCAAGCACTTCACCTTTGTTCACAGCGCAGAATCCTACACAGCCATTTCTCAGTCTTGGGTCCAGTTTGATCGTTTTCTCGAATTCCAAAGGGTCAAATGGCCAACCGAAAGCCTGCTCCATCAAAGGAAGTAAGTCGCCTTTTGTCTCCCATTCTCGATAAGTCCGAATTTCCATTTTTACTGGAACCTCATCTTGGCAGAATCGTAGGATCAACGTGATAAATAAGGATTTGACGTCGTCGAGTCGGCTTTCTCTTTTCGTGATTTCTGAATCAACTCGAATTTCAGAAATGGATTCTTCGCCTGGACTCTGAGAAGCTGGACAGAAACTTGCTTTCGCTGATCTTTCAATACCGTCCGAAGGGCAGCTTTCAAGAAAGACCTAGAGAAAGAGAAGCTTACGGTTTACTGTCTCGAAGGGTTCTTCAAGGGAGTCGGAGAACTAGGACTGGAGAGATTTGCCCGAACGTGGTTGAAGAATGTCTATCTAGTGCTTATTCTAGCTTTAGGTCGAACGTTTTTATGGAGTTCTTGAAGAATATCCTGGCTTTGAGTTCATTTCCGATCTCCAATGATTCTATCAGGCTAATGTGTTCCTTGATGTCGCACATGGCATAGTCTGTTCCGAACACAACATTGTTAGGGCGTTCTTTCGCGGTGGAAGTTAGAACCTTCTCTATTTTGTCAAGTCCAGTCTCCTCTATGACTTCCTTGTCCGCCAGCCCAGAAGTGTCAAAATAGATGTTCCCATACGGTTTCGTCAGCTCATAGCAGTATTCAACTTTAGGCCAGAAATAGTGGGCAATGACGATCTTCAGCGTTGGAAATGCTTCAGCTATTTTCGCAATGTGTTTAGGATCGTTGTATTTAGCAACTTGTGGGTTCTTCGGATTTGCGCCTGTATGAATGACTATTGGCAGGTCGTGTTTGACGCATAACTCGTAGACTGGAAGAAGCCGTTTGTCAGTTGGATAGATCGGGTCGTGACCCGGAAAGATTTTCACTCCGACAATCCTTCTTGCCTGAAACAAGGAATCTAGCTTCTGCAGTTGTCGTTCCTGATCTTTCTGAATGTCGATTGTTCCCATCACGAACAATCGCTTGTCATTCTCGGTCAGTCTCAGAACCTCGTCCAAGCTTCCTATTTCCGAGACGGGCGTATTGTCTGGTATCAGGATAGCATAGTCCACGCTGCTTCTTTCAAGCTCTTGAAGCAGAATATCTCTTGAGTCTTCAAGAGTTCTTCCTTCTTTCATTGTGGGCAAGTGTTGATGGCAGTCGATTATCATCATACTATCAGACTCTCCGAAGACATAATCAGTCTTTTGCTCTCCTGCTCATCTTCAGACCGAACTCTCTTCCGTAGTACACTATGGGAAAGTCTTTAACACGCTAAACGTGATCGTATTCTTGGAGAAAGGATTGTGAAGAAGACCATTCTCAGGATCATGCTGGCTCTGTTTCTTGTTAGTGCAGTTGCTTCTGTGTCGAAATTGAGACCTGCGAAAGGATTGGCTGGCACTGTTTACATAAGAGCTGATGGAAGTGTTGAGGGCACAGCATATATTGAAAGCAATGATAACGTCACGTACGTTTTTACCTCGGACATTCGCGATTCTGTCGTGGTGGAGAGAAGCAACATAGTGATCGACGGGAACGGACGCACGCTCAACGTCTCTGGTTTGACGGGTGCAAACGGTTTTTTCTTGGCAAACGTGAACAACGTGACAATCAGGAAAACGAATATTGTCGGATCTGGCAGCGGCATTGCCGTTTCTCAGTCTAGTGGTAATGTTATAGTCGGAAACAGCATAACGAACAGTTCCATAGGTATCTCGATAGATTCCCAGTCTTCAGAAAACATCGTATCTGGAAACAGAATGGCAGACGTCGGTACTGGCGTCTTTTCTGGAATGGGCGCTTCGAGTAACGTGATTTCTGAAAACACGATAGAAGGTGAGCGTTACTACGGCATTCGTCCCTCCGGCTTCAACAATGTAGTGTCCGGAAACAACATTTCTGCACGCTATTATCATGAGGACATGGCTGGCATATACCTTGAGGATTCGATCTACACCCGCGTTTCCGGGAACAAAATTGAGAACAGCAAGATCGGCATCTGGGTTGGGGACTGGGCAGAAAGCGGCAACATCAGCGGGAACACCATGCTGTCGAGTTACTATGGCATGCACCTTACGGGTCTTTCTCTTTACAACCGCATTCATGGAAACAGCATTGAAGGAGCAGAAATGTGCAGTATCGTCTCCTATGCTTCATACAATTACATCTACCACAACAACATCATTACTGACAATGCTACAGGGGTTCAGATCATTGAGGGCCACAGTTTTTGGGATGATGGCTATCCCTCGGGCGGGAACTACTGGAGTTTTCTCGATCCTACTGGCGCTGACTTGTTTAGCGGGCTTTACCAGAATGAAACTGGAAGCGATGGAATACTAGATCAGCCATTTGCGATTCAGGGGAACAGCATTGACCATTATCCACTGGCTGGCTCAATCAGCACATTCTCCGCAGGCACTCTGAACGAAACAAAATACGATTTTGACGTAATCAGCAACTCCTCCGTCACAAACTTCACCTTCAACCTAACAGCCAATCCTCCAACACTCAGCTTTGATGTGGAAGGCACAAATGGGACAGATGGCTTTTGTCGAGCAACCATACCAAAAGACGTCATGTGGTGTGACAGTCCGGAACAGTGGATCATAATGGCAGGAGATGAAACAATACTGCAACGCAAAGTAGTCGAGGAAAGCGGCTACACCAACATCTACTTCACCTACACTGATAGCACTAGGACAATCCAAATCGAAAGCACTCATGCGATCCCGGAATTTCCATCCCGAGTAATCATGCTAGTGCTTATGGCTGTTACAGCACTGACGATTGTCGTGTGTAGGAGGAAGCGCAGCCATCTCATTCTTTGAACCTAGTTCAAAACAGTGCTTGCATCCTTCGATCCTGCACGCTTGCCTGATTGTTCTCGAGTATTGATTCTACATTCATAAAGCTGATTAGGATTTGACGGAAATTCTGGGATCAAGCGCATGCGCGGTGGCGTGTGCCCCCAGAATTCATGTCTGGGAAATCACGCACACCCCTGATAGGGGTACATCGTGCAATTGGCAACCCTTCTGTTCTCTGTGATGGTAGTTGGCGTGGCGAGTGTTCACCAGATTCTGTCGACCTTCAAATGGGCAAGATAGCCCGTGGCACCGTACAATGGAAGAGAAAGAGTTTCGGCTATTCCTCCTATGGTTGGCGGAAAGCCTGCGAAAGCGAAGAATCCGCAGATGAGCAGGAATGCAGCATATATTGTTAATGATTTGAAGTTGTGGAAATCCTCGGCAGTCTTCCAGTTCAGATGCATTCCCGAGAACAAAGCCCATATGAGCAGAGGAGCAAACAACAAGAGAGCATACTTCTTGTGCCATGGCAAGCTCTCAGTCGCACCTTTCTTCTTTCTAAAGATGGAGGGAAGGTCTGGAACGAAACTGCTGTAGAGGAAAACGAGCTGTGCGCAGAAGACGAAAGCCAAGGCGTTCTTTCCCAGAAAGAGAAAATTGGTGGCGATGTGGAGGAGGCTTGCAGGCAATATTATCCATTTGAAGGCTTTGACTGCTAGGTGGACGTGCTCTGAGGTTTCGATCTCCATCTTCCAAAGAGGAAGATTTGCTTTGACTTTTTGGTTTATGCTCCTGAAGAACAGAAGCACTAGACTGTAGAGTAGGCGCGGCAAGTAAGTAAGCATCTTATAGATGGTTTGAAGAACGTGAACCAAAGTTGACTTCGTGGCCAGTCGCCACCACCGCAATCACTGTATTTTTCCTACTGTCTTTCATAATCTGAATATAGCTTTTTCCCAAAGCTCAGTCTCTTGGATCAGTCTGTTTTTTCTGTGGTTCTGGTGTTTGGTGCGGTCGCCGGGGCTCGAACC
>JBGOYR010000044.1:0-7560 GCA_041479765.1 Bathyarchaeia archaeon
ATGCGAACATCAGCTTTCTGAGATGTGAGGGTGAAGCGTTGACTATCGAGCTGAGTTTGAAAGGTGTCTACGTTTCAAGTGGAAGCGCGTGCACCAGACGGCTTCTTCAACCCAGCCACGTTCTCGTCGCTATAGGCAGGAAGTTCGACGAAGCCCACGGTAGCATCCTGATGAAGGTTACTAGATATCATACCGAAGAAGACATAAACTATGTTTTGGAAGTAATTCCGAAAGCAGTGGACAGGATTAGAGGAATCGTGGGATCGACAGGAGTGAACTAGGTATGTCGCGAATGCCTTTACCTTATAACCCGAAAGTGCTTGACCTCTTCAGGAACCCCAAAAACCTTGGAAAAATGGAAGACGCCACTGTCGTAGCGGTTGCTGGGAATCCCTTGTGTGGCGACATGATAACCTTCTATCTGAGAATCAATGATCAAGATATAATAGAAAAAGCGACGTTCGAAAGCTATGGTTGCGCCGCCAACATAGCTACTTCAAGCATAGTAACCGAAATGATCAAAGGATTGAAGCTTGAGGATGCATGGAAAGTTTCGTGGAAAAGCGTCATAGAAGCCATAGGTGGGCTTCCGAGCGTGAAGTTCCATTGCGGTATTCTGGCTGTCGGAGCCTTGAAAAGAGCCATCAGAAAATACTACAAAGACAAAGGCGCTCCGCCAAAGTGGTTGCAGGACGAGACAAGCTTCGAGGAAAAGCAGGCTCTGGAAGAGGAGGAGCTTGCGAAGCTTGTCAGCAAAAGAATGAAGACAGAGGAAAAATGATGCTTGATCCATACAAAATCCGCGAAGACTTCCCCATCCTGAAACGCAAGGTAAACGGCTACCCGCTCATCTACTTCGACAATGCCGCAACGTCCCAAAAACCCAGGCAAGTTATCGAAGCCATAAAACACTACTACGAGAACAACAACGCAAACGTTCATCGCGCCGTACACACGCTTTCGCAAGAAGCCTCCGAACTTTATGAGAATGCGCACGATGAAGTTGCTAAGTTCATAAACGCCGAAGGGATGGAAGAAATAGTCTTCGTAAGAGGCACGACAGAAGCCATAAACCTTGTTGCATACGCTTGGGGTCTTCCGACCTTGAGGAAAGACGACGAAGTTCTCGTTACGCTGATGGAGCACCACAGTAACATAGTTCCTTGGGAAAACCTTTCAAAGATAAACGGTTTCAAGGTTAAATACGCTGAAGTGAACAGCGACGGAACCCTGAACTATGAGGCTTTTGAAAAGGCGATCACGAACAAGACCAAGATCGTGTGTTTTGCTCACGTTTCAAACGTCACTGGTGCAGTAAGTGATGTTAGAAGGATCGTGAAAGTTGCACATGAACATGGGGCATTGACGCTTATTGATGGTGCGCAGTCCGTGCCGCATTTGCATGTGGACGTTAAGGATTTGAATATGGATTTTCTTGCCTTTTCCGGCCACAAGATGCTGGCTCCAACAGGCATAGGCGTGCTCTATGGCAAAAAGGAAATCCTTGAGAGAATGGCGCCTTTCCACGGTGGAGGAGAGATGATGCGTGAGGTTTCCTATGATCCGACAACAAAGCGTTGCTCCATTTCTTGGGCTGATCTGCCATGGAAGTACGAAGCCGGAACCCCCAACATCGCAGGCGGCATAGGGCTGATGGAAGCAGTCAGATACCTACAACGAATAGGCATGAAAAACGTAGGGGCACATGAAGAGATGCTGACAAAATACGCGACGCAACACATGCAACAACTGAAGAACGTTGAAATCTACGGCCCAGAGAAACCATCCGCCAAGTGCGGGATAATTCCTTTTGGCGTTGATGGTTTGAGTTCCCATGACATTGCCTTGTCGCTTGATGCTTATGGAATCATGATACGAAGCGGTTTCCACTGCGCTCAACCCTTGCATCAGATCTTCAAGTTGAAATCCTCTGCAAGAGCAAGCTTCTACATATACAACACCCGCGAGGAAGTTGACCGATTCATCGAAATCCTGAAGGAGATTGCACAATTCTAATGACCAGCATCAAAGACTATGTGGCCAGAATTGATGGAACGTGCGGCGAAGAAAAAGACATAATCGTCACTTTCAAATACGACAAAAAGGACGAGGCCATTGCCAAAATCCTGAAGCGGGCAGAGTTGCGGAAATCGATTGCCAACATAATCTTTGAACTGGCTTTCGAGATGCACTCTTTTCGTCTTTACCCGAGTGGCAAAGCCATCTTTCGGAGCCTTAAGGATAAAGAGGAGCTGAATAGAATCTTGTCTGGGCTTCTGCTGTAGCAGACTTGAAGAGCTTTACTTCGTGTCTGTGTCTTCAGAAAAGACTTCGGCAACTTTCTGTAGTCCCTTTGTCATCTGCATCAAGAATTTGACTCTCTTCTCGGTCTTTGATTTGTAAGAAGCGATTATCGCTTTCAACTTTGTCATGATTTCTCCCGCTATTTCCACGAGGACTTGGTGATTCTCCTGATCTGCAAGATTTAATATTTCCACTTCCCCATTCGCAAAAACCAGAACGAGCTGTCCATTAAGATATAAGTATGCCTTGCTTATTCGCTTGTTATAGCTTTCTGGCAAAGAAGAAGCAGAAATCTCAAGTGTCCTGCCGAAAGGTTTAAGGATTTTGACCAGGAAATTGAAGAACTCTCTGACTAGGGTTTCCTCTTCGCTTGTGAGCTCAGATATTTGTCCCGCATTTTCTTGAATTTCTTTCATCGCTTCGGTTGTCTGTTCTTCTGTCATCTTCGGGTTTTCGGTCGTTGGTGTTGAGCTTATGACTGGTTGGGGTTGGGTTTCTTGGGGTGCAGGTGCTGGCGCGGGCTGTTGTTCAGTCATTGAGAATCGTTCCTAGTCGTGATTAACGAACTCTTTACCCGTCGGTTTAATAATAAGCGTGTGTCTGTGTGGGGAGTTTACATACACTGTTGTGATACGTCGATATAATCTTGTATATTAAGACATAATACTTTTATCACTCGCCAACTCCAGAATATGCCAAGGAAAAGACAATGAAACAGGAGCAGAAGACAGCCTCTCTAGGGTACGCCACAGACGCCATAAAAGGCACAGGTGTATACGCCACCAAAACAGAATCTATGTCAATTAAGAGAGGTAACTCCAAAATAACCGTGGACATATGCAAAAGACGCGAAATGTCCCAGTCTCCTCACTATCACAAGTATGACATTGGAAAGTATGATCTTCATCCAGGATACATTTTTCCTGAGGGTCTCGAGAGTCTCGTTCCAACAGAAACCCCAGAGTATGTAGATAGCGGCCAAAGATATGTTGAGCGAATGATTCGGGCATTGTTTTTCTTCAAGCAGTGCGCGCTTATAGGACCTTCAGGAACTGGAAAGACTCACATAACCTATCTTGTTGCAGAATTGACAGGCCTGCCTGTGTGGGAAGTCAACTGCGGTTTACAGACGTCATCTTACGACTTGATCGGGAGGTTCATTGGTCTTGGCAAGGAGAACTGGGTTGACGGTCAAGTTACCAGCTGGTTGCGAGGAGGCGGTCTTTTGTATCTTGACGAAGCTAACATGATGAAACAAGACGTTGCGACAAGGCTGAACCCTGTGCTCGACACTCGAGGCCACCTAGTTCTGAACGAGAAGGATAACGAAATAGTTACACGGCATCCGTATGCGTACGTCCTGATCAGCATGAACCCTTTCTCAGCGGAATTCTCCGGAACAAAGCCGCTGAACGCTGCGTTCAGAAGAAGGATGAGCGTTTGGATCAACTTCGACTACGAAAGCGTTGGTGACAGGATTTCTCCCAAGGAGGCAGAAATGCTCGTGAAACGAGCCGGAATTAGTCAGGACATGGCATACAAGATCATAAGAGTAGGCGCGGAAATGCGCAGACAATACAAAGCAGGCGACCTGCCCTATGGGCCTTCGATAGGCGATTTGATTCATTGGGCGGTCTTGATAAAGGATGGATCTGATCCTTTGAGCGCTGCAGAAGAAACCATTGTTGCGTTGACTAGCGATAGCGTTGAAGTTCAGGGAGATGTAAGGAGACTTATTGAGTCAATCTTCAAGAGTTAGACGTTCATAAGCGGTGAAGCGATTGGGGTTTCTGGAATACGCTTGGTCGATATTTTTCGAAAAAGACAGGATGAAAACCAAGCTCCTAGTATCAGCCAAGGCGATCTTCCCCCAACTTTCTCAAGGCAACAACGGTTTTGTATGTGTCTTTCCAGAACCAGCAATCAAAGAAGCTAAAGAAGAAAAGACAGTTTCTCTGTTCGGCTACACTTTTCCAGCGAGCGCCCAAGGCATAGGACAGCTTGTCAGCCTCTTCAGAGCCTCGGTCTTTCACCTCGGTGCCCACGTTCTTTCCTCAAACTTCGAAGACTACGAAGAATGGAGAAGGCACAAGGATAACCGCCTATCAAAGTTCACAATCTCGCTTCTTGAAGATGTGAGAGCCAACGTCTGCATTGCCGCGCGGTATCCTGAGAAGCTTACAGATGTTGCATTCGCAAATACGTTGGCCTTGAAGCGACTGAGGCGAATAGGCAAAATGATGAACCCTGCAACAAAGGTCATGACAAGTCTCTTGGTCAGGGCAAATACTGGACTGGTTCCGGATGGACTGAAAAAAGAGCACGATTTGGTCGTTCATCTTGGAGGCCTCCTTGACGAGTACAGAGAGAAGGCAAGGCTTTCGTTCAGGGATGAAAAAGTGAACATGAAGGAGGACAAGCTGAAAACTGCTGACGAAATCTACAACTGCATCATAGACGAAGGCACTGTGACTGAGACTCCGTTCTTTCCTCACACAGAAGAGTTAGGGATGTGTTCCGCTTTCCTTCCTTCTTACCTTGTCAGTTCAGACATAGCGATTGAAGATGACTTCGGAAAGCATTTGAAGTTCTTGGGAGGGTCTCCACAGTCTTTGAAGGATACTGAAGAAACGTCGAAGAAGGTGGCTGAAAGCGAGGCGGTTCAGGTCTTCGATTCCTCGCGGCGCCAGAAAGAAAAAGAGGCGAAGATGCTTTCCAGATACGGAAAACTCTTGCCCTTGACGGGGTTCAAATCTGTCAGCATTCCTGAACCGGATTACGCCGAATATCTGAGAATCAGGTCTAGGTGCAAGAGTGAAGCGCATAGACTCATAGAGAGTCTCCTTGTAGCCAGAGATGCGCTGGATGAAGACCCGAGAAAGCTTTACGGCGTGCTTGACCTGCAGGAAGTGATTCAAGTCATTGCCAGCAAGAGTCCGAGTGTAGATGTCTTCATGTTAGACGAAAACCTGAGCAAAAGCTACTCTTGGATAATATTGTTTGACGCCAGCAAGAGCATGAACTGCACAAGGGACCTTGCACTGGAACTCTTCTTGATGTTGACTGAAGTGGCAAACGAGCTGCTTCTGGACCCGCACTCATGGGGAGCATATGCTTTCAGCGATCGCTTTCTTGTGGTCAAAGACTTCAGAGAACGATACAACACTCGAACAAGATCCCGCATCGGCGGAATAGGATTCGAAGGTATGACCTACCTGCCCGACGCGTTGACGCTTGCGGGGCAAGTGATAAAGTCAAGAAACGAAAACATGAAACTGATAACTGTCGTTTCCGACGGATGGCCATATGGATACACGGACGTGGACATGGCGCTGAAGAGGACTCTGAACAACCTGACGGGGAGAAACATATCAATCATTGGCATCGGCGTGCAGAGTCGCCGTATGGAATGCTTCTTCAAGTCCTGTAGCACAGTTTACAGTCTGCGGGACTTAACTAAGAAATTCTCGAATCTATACTTTGAAGCAAGTAACGTTGCATCTGAGGCATAGGGTTCGTCCGCAGGAAATGCTCAGAATGAAGATCTGAACGTGGCATTTTGCAGGAGTTGAGATGATGATGGAAATCTTTTTCGATCAGTCGATTTCAGGCATATTGCTGTTGAGGAAAGATGGTTTAACTGTTCTGAAACGGCTCGTTCTTTTTGAATGCGCCTTCGCGGAACTTGGAGGCTGTCCTGATTGGATGGAGCCATGGAAACTCGTTCAGAAAACGCCCGTCATGTTATCTTAAGCTACAGGGATAAACTGTATTATGTCAGCACCGTGAAGGTTCACTTCAGCGAAGGAAAGGAGACACATAGAGCCGTTTTTCACGCGAAAGACACTGCTGGCGGTCAGCTTGAGGATCTGGATTTGGACATACCGCAAAAACTGTACGAGATTCTGGTGGAGTACACAGAGACGGATGATTCGGATTTGATACTTGTTCTGCACGTTGATGGCGAAGAATTCAAATGGGGTCTAGTGAGTGAGAGATTGCTGAGAAGATACATGAACAGCAACATCACCGCTAACTACATCGTCTAGTCATCTTCCTCGGTTGAGAACCTACAAGATAGCGTTAACGTGTCGAACCTGATTGTTGCTGGGTTTGATGAAATCAATGCCATTTAGATTATTGTGCTGTTTTTCCTAGTGAAGGCAGGTCTATTGGGTTTGTCTTGCTACAGAAAATTCAGTCTCGAATTCAAACTTGCTGGCAACGTCAACATCTCTCTTCGGTTTGAAGAATATCCTTTCAGGCACGCCATCATGCAGGTATGCTACGTAGAGCAAGTCCTTTCCTAAACCATATCGTTCTAGGTCGATGAGCGAGGTTTTGGCTTTCTCGAGCTTGCCGATTTTGTTTTTCAGTTCTTCAACTGCCTCAAAAAGCATCTCTGCTTCTGCTAATGCATCAGCGCTGAGTAAGACGTCCTTGAACTGAACCCACTCTGTCACTTTGTTACTGTTTTCCTCTTTCTTTCCGCTTTTCCTGCTTCCGGATTTCAAGACTTTCTGTAACTCGGCGGTTTTCTTGGCCCATTCAGGGTCCTTTGAGGATGCGGGATTTCTGAGTATACTTCCTAGCCATTGACTGTAGTCCTCAAGTAGCAGCTCGTATTGGCTCAGTTCGGTTTCTACATTTTCTCTGATCTCTTTGAGCGAATAGAAGGTTCGGATTTCAGTCAGCAATCCGTCCAAGTTCAGCACCGGCTGTCTTGGTCTTTGTTTGGCTCCTGCTTTTCTTCGTTCTCCATGGCTTTGGCGACTGTTTTCAGCTCTTTTCTCACTTTTTCGAAGAAATTGGCCCTTGTGTTCAGTCTTTTTCTGTATACGGTCATTGTTCTTGCCAATTCTGGGATAACGTCCCATAGGATGGCCATGACAATGTCTGGCGGATACTCTGCCAGAGGTGCTGAGTGGTTCTCGTCCTTTTCGTATGTAAGGGTTAGTTCTCCAGTTTTGTTGAGAACTGCTTTTCTGACTTTTCTTTTGAATGGTATGTTTTCGGGTGGGATGTTGAAGGATGCTCCGAGTTTTTTCAGAACTGCCGTAAGGGAAGTGCACACTTCGAGGATTAGTTTGCTTTCATTGGCTAGAAACTGGTTCAGTTGTGCTCCTTCTTCGTTCACGGTTTTCAGCAATTCCTGCATCGCTTGTTCCATTTCTGCCTTCGAGTTTTCGGACCCAATAGGTGATGCATCAGTTAGACTCACTGGACAGAAGACTTCCGGCTGTTGTGCGACCTGAG
>JBGOYR010000045.1:0-7456 GCA_041479765.1 Bathyarchaeia archaeon
AGCCCTAGGAGAAACAAAAGCAGTCAAGACAAACGCCAGAATGGAAACCAGCATTAAAGACGTTTACGCGGTAGGCGACTGTGCAGAATCAACGCACATAGTTACTCAGAAACCGGCTCTGATGCAGTTCGGCACAGTGGCTGTACGACACGGAAAGGTTGCAGGAATCAACGCGGCAGGCGGCTACGCGCTATTCACCGGAGTTCTGGGTTCATCAATTTCCAGACTGTACGACACCGACACCGGGTCAACAGGTCTGACTGAAACGGCTGCCCAAAGAGCAAGAATAGACACCGTAACAGGAACAATCACCTCAAAAACAAGAGCCGACTACTACCCAGGCGCACTGCCCATAAAAGTCAAACTAGTCGTCGAGAAAGAATCACAGAGAATAATCGGTGCCCAGATTATTGGTGGAGAAGAAGTGACTCAACGCATAAACGCCATATCCTTCGCGATACAGAAGCAAATGACTGCACGCGAGCTCGCCAAAGCAGACACCGCTTACGCACCGCCAGTGTGCGAGACTTGGGAACCCATGGTCTTGGCCGCTGAAATGGTTTTGATGAAACTTCGCTAATCTTCCTATCTTTTTCCTTCAAATCTCTGCGGAAAATTAATTAGAACAACCCTTCATCTACTTAAGCCAAGCAATTGAACAGATGGTGAAATGACATGCCAATTAAGGTAGGTATTAACGGATTCGGAAGAATCGGACGCTTACTATTCAGAGCAGCCATAGAAAGAAACGCCAACATCGAATTCGCAGCCGTAAACGACATAACCGACTCAAAAACGCTTGCACACTTGCTGAAATACGACTCGGTCCACGGAAGAGCACCCTTCCCGGTAGAAGCAGACAAAGACGGCATAATCGTCAAAGGCAAAAAAATCCGCACCCTAATGGAACGTGACCCAGCCAAACTCCCATGGAAGGATATGGGCGTCTACCTGGCCGTAGAATCCACGGGACTGTTCACCGACAGAGAAAAAGCCTCAGCACACCTAACAGCAGGAGCCAAAAAAGTCCTAATCTCCGCACCAGCCAAGAACCCAGACGTAACCATAGTCATGGGCGTAAACGACAAAACCTACGACCCTGAAAAACACAACATACTCTCAAACGCCTCATGCACCACAAACTGCGTAGCGCCCGTAGCCAAAGTCCTACACGAAAACTTCGGACTGAAACAAGCGCTCATGACCACCGCACACGCTTATACTAACGATCAGAGAATCCAGGACCTGGTGCATTCTGACTTGCGCCGCGCAAGAGCAGGAGCCATAAACATAATCCCAACCACAACAGGTGCCGCTGTAGCTGCAACACTTGTGCTTCCCGAACTTTCTGGAAGAATGAACGGAATCGCCCTCCGCGTTCCTGTGCCAAACGTCTCCATAGTGGACTTAACGTGCGTGCTCGAAAAGAACACGACGAAAGAAGAGATCAACGCCGCATTCAAGAAAGCCGCAGAAGGCTCACTCAAGGACATCCTAACATACACAGAAGACCCAGTCGTCTCGTCAGACTTCAACCACAGCACATGCTCAGCCGCCTTCGACGCCCAGTCAACCATGGTTCTAGGAGGCAACTTCGTCAAAGTCCTCGCGTGGTACGATAATGAATGGGGCTTCAGCTGCCGTATGGTCGAACTCATCGAACTCGTAGGCAAAAAAGCGGGCCTCTAAACCGGCACTAAGACAGAATACTCCTTCCCACCATTTTTCTTTCCAGACCAGAAGGTGAAAAAGATGGCAAAATACCTCACTCTAGATGACGTGAAAGTCAAAGACAAAACCGTGCTCGTCAGAGTGGATTTCAACTCACCAGTAGATCCGGAAACAAAGAAAGTGCTCGACGACTCGCGGATTCGCGCCCACGGCGAAACCACCCTAAAAGAACTCGCAACGAAAGGAGCCAAAGTTGTTGTTCTGGCACATCAGGGACGGAAAGGCGACCCAGACTTCATACCCTTGAAGCAGCATGCCGAAATCCTCAGCAAGATCCTAGGCAAGCCAGTGAAGTACGTTGACGACGTTTTCGGTGAAAAGACAAAAGAAGCAATCAGGAATCTGAAAGGCGGCGAAATACTCGTTCTGGAAAACGTGAGAATGTTTGCGGGCGAAACCAAGGACGGAACGCCTGAAGATCATGCGAAAACGGAGCTTGTGAAGAACCTTGCGCCCTAGGCTGATTTTTTTGTGCTTGACGCTTTTGCCGCGGCGCATCGAGCGCAGGTGTCGATAATCGGCTTCACTGCTGTGCTACCCAGCGCGGCAGGTCGCATAATGGAAAGAGAACTGAAATCGCTCAGCAAAGTGCTGGAAAACCCCGAAAAGCCAAGCGTGTTCATCCTCGGAGGTGCAAAAGCAGACGATTCACTGGAAATCTCGAAGTACGTACTCGACAAAGGCTTGGCCGACCACATTCTCATAGGGGGCGTCGCAGGCCAAGTGTTTCTTGCAGCCAAAGGCGTCAACCTAGGCAAGCCCAACATCGAATTCCTAGAAAAGAAAGAACTCATGACCTTCGCAACTGGTATGAGAGAACTCATGCAGAAATATCCAGAAAAAGTAAAAACGCCAAAAGACGTGGCCGCAGAAGCAAACGGAAAAAGAGAAGAAATACCCATTGAAAAGCTTCCAACAAACCATTCGATAATGGACATTGGCACAAAAACAGTTGAAGACTACTCCAAGATCATAGCGAAGGCAAAAACAATCGTTGTCAGCGGGCCTATGGGAGTGTATGAAAACAAGGAGTTCAGTTTCGGAACGAGGAAAGTTTTCGAGGCAATCGCAAATTCTAAGGCATTCTCGCTTGCCGGAGGAGGCCACACCATAGCAGCACTGCAGGAATTCGGATTGTTAACCAAGATCTCCTACGTAAGCACTGCAGGCGGCGCTCTCATCGAGTTTCTGATGGGAAAGAAACTGCCTGGCGTTGCCGCACTGGAGAAAGCAGCGGCTAGGAAAGCCTAGCCATTCAATCTTTTTTTAGTTCCCCGTTATTTTGTCCATCAAGTCGACTACGCGGAATTCCTCTTGTTCCTGTGGATGCGTTAGCCTATCGTATATCTGCAGTGTCTGTTCTGCAGCCTTTCTCCATGTGAAATACTGCAGCACACGTTTTCGGCCGTTTTCTCCCCATTTTCTGGCTCTTTCAGAATCTGACAAGATTTCTTTGATGCCCCATGCTATGTCGGTTGGGTTGCCCCCGTTCACATGCACACCGTTCTGGTCTGGTCCAAAGGGTACCACCTGTTCTCTGAAGCCGACCACGCCTTGGGCACCGACGGCTATTGGTTTTGCCATTGACATGGCTTCTAGGCTTACTATGCCGAACGGTTCGTAGGTTGATGGGAATATGCAGGCGTCTGAAGCCGCGTAGTGCAGGATGCGTTCGTTTTCTGGCACGAAGTCGAATTTGCAGGCCACTTTGCTGCTTATTCCAAGTCGATTTGCAGCTTCAATTATGTCGTTTTGCTGTTCGCCCTTACCAAGGATGACGAGTTTTGTGTTTGGATGCTCTTCTAGGATCATGGGCATGGCTTGAACTAGGTTGGTGACTCCTTTCACCCATGTCAGTCTTCCGAGAAAGAGAACCATCTTTTCATCAGGCTTTATGCCGTATCTGCTCCGGATTGCGGCAACTTCCTCGGGGTTGCAGTTTTTCGGATTATAACGTTCAGGATCTACTCCGTTCCAAACCACGCTTATCTTTGATTTGGGCCATCCGTGTCTTGCAAGATCCTCGTGCATGGCGTGGCTGACGGTTACTATTTTGTCTACTTTCTGTGCTGTTGCCCATTCAAGGTATGAGACGACTTCTGAGCCTTGTCCTCCGCTTCTGCCCCACTCCGTGCTGTGAACGTGAAAGGCTACGGGAACCTTGGTTTCGTTCTTGGCTATTATGCCTGCTATGCTGCTTAGCCAGTCATGAACGCATACAACGTCGTAGTTGCAGCCTTCTTTCTTCAGGGTGCTGTTGATGAATTTAGTTGCGCTTAGCGTGTTGTATATGAATATGTCGTTGAACAGGCGGATGTTCGTGCCCCACTTCTTCAAATCGTCAATCACAAACATAGGAAAAACGTTGCTTGCATCAACAATCAGGGGTCTGTGAACTTCAACGCCTTTGATGACTTCTCGGGTCTTCAGGTTCCCAGGGTTGAGCGTGAAAACTGTCACGTCATTGCCCATTGAAACGAATTCACGTGTTATGTAATCCGCGTAAGTGCCTAAACCGCCAACAAGTGCAGGCGGGTATTCCCAGACAAAAAAACCTATTCTCAACTAGATTCACCGCTAAACAAAGGTTTCAACAGAGAAAAGTTTGGCGGTGGGTCTAGAAAAACCGCTTCTTTTTCTGCGGTTCCTCGTTTTCTGGGGACTTGAAGGGGAATTTGTCTTCCTTTGGTTTGTCTGGCGGCAGTGGTGGCGGAAACTTGGCTTCGTCTCTTTGTTCTTCGGGTTCAGGTTCGGGCTTGAACTTCGGGAAATCTGGTTTGAACTCATCTTTGTTTTCGGGTGCTGGTGTGGGTGGCGGCGGTGGTGTTTCCTTTTTCTTCATTGGCTTGAGTTCGCTTTTCTTTTCAGGAGGCTTCGGTTCTTTGTCTGGCTCTTTCTCTTCTTTCGGTTTCTCGGTTGGCTTCCAGTCAGTGGGTTTCCACGTAAAAATAGATTGGAGGTGGAGGCCTTTGTGGTCTCCGATCTTTAGATACTCCCACTCGTAAAGCTCGATGTGCAGTCCTTGTATGTGCTGGACCGTGTGGCGCACTGTTTCCGAGAAACTTGGCGCAACCAGAATGAGCCTCGGCTTTTCCTTGTCGTCGATCTTATGTTTGTTGTAGGTCATTTTCAGGAATGACTTGAACTTGTCAACATAGTCCAGGCTTTGTATTCCCTGCAACAACGCGGTGTCGTCTTCATTGACGTTCACCTGCAGAATGACAAGTTGTCCGTTGTCGTCATGGCACAAAGCGTCTACGGTTGTCTTGTCGTTCATTGGAACCTGAGTGCAGATCACGGTCAGGTTCTTCTCGAACTGGTTGATCTCCTTCGTGATCATCTGTTCCAGGTCTTGCTTGCTTTCCACGTTGATTCTTTCAACTGACACGTTTACTCACCATTAATTGCTTAAAGAGAAGCGAGCACATAGGATAAATAAATTATGAATTCAGCATCCGAATCCAACCTAAACATACTCACAACCACGCACCAACATAGCAAATCAGAAATAGAATGACAAGCTGATAGAAGCACAACAGAGGATATTACGTTGACGGATATCGTGCTTGTCTTTGAGGTTCATCAGCCGTACAGGATAAAGCGTGCTTTCTTCTGGGAAAACCAGATCTTCAAACGCGTGAGGAAACAGGAGCTGTTTGACTATTACTTTGATCGAAAGCTGAACAAGGAAATCTTTGATAGAACTTGCAGGAAATGCTATTTTCCGTCAAACCAGATACTCCTAGACGCCATAAACCGCCACAAGAAGGAGAAGAAGCAGGTCAAGGTTTCCTTCAGCGTTTCAGGCGTCTTTCTGGAACAGTGCGAAATGTTCAACAAAGACCTGCTCGAGACTTTCAAACAGCTGGCGGAAACAGGCTGCGTGGAATTCCTCAGTCAGACCTACTTCCATTCACTAGCCAGCCTCTACCCAGAAAGGGATGAGTTCATAGAAGAAGTAAGAATGCACCAGCAGATAACGAGAGACTTGCTAGGCTACACGTCGCACGTGTTCGAGAACACGGAGCTGCTGTACAACAACGCCATAGCCAGAACTGTTGAGAAACTGGGGTACAAGGGGATCTTCACGGAAGGCGTTGAGAGGATATTGCATGCAAACTCGCCAAACTACCTCTACACGCCAAAAGACTGTAAGAAGATCAAGATACTGCTGCGGAACTATAAACTTACAGATGATATTGGCTTCAGGTTCTCGGCACGATGGTGGAGCGAATGGCCGCTGAAAGCTGACAAGTACACAAGCTGGCTGGCAACCACACCTGCAAACTGCATCAGCATCTTCCCGGATTATGAAACGTTCGGCGAACATCATTGGCCGGAAACGGGCATTCATGATTTTCTGCGGCATTTGCCTGTGGAGATTCTGAAGTGGTGGCATTTGCACATGGCTACGCCTTCTGAGGTCACCGACAAGTATGCTTCTGTGGGCGAGATTGATGTTCCCGAACTGGGTGGCACGGTTTCCTGGGCTGACTTGGAGAGGGATGCGAGTTGCTGGCTTGGGAACACGATGCAGTGGGCTTACTATACGTCTTTGAGGAAGCTTGAACCGCTTGTTAAAGAGTCGAAGGACAAGGATTTTCTGAAGATGTGGAGGTACTTCCAGACGAGCGACCACCTTTACTACATGTTCACTGCGGGCGGCGGACCAGGCGAGGTTCATTCCTACTTCAGCCCGTTCGGCTCGCCCACGGATGCGTTCGTAGCCGGCCAGTCGGCAATCTTGGACTTTGAGAACCGCGTCAGACTGGCTTCTGTGGCTGCCAATGAGCCGTTTCTTTTCCACACCGATGTAGGCGAGAAGTTCTACACTGGCGTGATGGCGTGGAGCCTGCAGGGATTCCAGAATGCTATGGCGAAAGTCAGTGTTAGGTCCTTAGAGTTTCATGATGGTCGTGGAGATTTTGAGAAGTGGGCTGAGAAATCGCTTCAAGATAAGACCTTGGTCGAGCAGCTAAAGGACGTGAGGCGATCAAAAGCGAAGGGCGAGAAGCTTCGGAACATGTTGGTCATAGCTGTTGAGAAGAGGTTCAACGAGTTGAACCAGCAGGCGCAGGATGCTACGCGGTATTTCTAGAGAAAGTTCGCACTTGTGTTTATAAGAAGATGGTTCAGAATATGTAGAGAAATAAGGTGAAAGAAGTTGCGAGAGGAACTTCCGATTCCGGAGAAAATCCTTCAAACGCTGCATAACTTGTGTGCGACGGCTCCGGACTTGGCTAGAAGAAGCGAAGAGCTTTCTCAAGTCCTGCAGATTGATCTGGGCGAGGTGGAAAGAATCCTAGACGGCTACAAGGCTGAAGGTTTCGTGGACAGCTTTGCTGACAGCGAGGGCAAGAAGCGCTACTACGTGACTGGAAGCGGCATAATCAAGGTCTGTGCGCTGTTTACGTAGTGAAGGCCTGATGCGGGTCATAATCTTTTCTTGGGAATTTCCACCGAGAGTGGTTGGCCAGCTTGCAGATTATGTAAGAGAGCTTGCTGTCAAACTCGTTAAGAACGGCATCGAGACTCACGTAGTTACTTATCATGATTATTTGACTGGGCAGTCTGAGGATACAGACGGTGTTAAAACCGTCAGGGTGACAAACCCCGTTCGCATCCACATTGGCGTATTGACTTGGGTTCTCACTTTGAATCAGGAAGTGGAAAGGGTAGCAGCCAATGTTTATTACGACGCATCCAAGCACGTGGACTTGATTGA
>JBGOYR010000046.1:0-7453 GCA_041479765.1 Bathyarchaeia archaeon
AGGCTCAAAACAGTCATCTCAACGAACACCACGGTGGCCGGATTCGAGGACGACAAAATACTTGAGCTTACTTTCCATGTGCTGTATGAGAAAGTGGAGAAATACGTGCTCTGGATCAAGGATGTCAAGCGTGTCGACATAGGAAAAGGCATCGGCACGATGCAAGTCGAATTCAGCGAGAGAGGACAATGGGATATGGAGCGATCCTCACACCCGTTATCCTATGCTCACTGGTTCGTCAATCAAACAACCAAGTACAACAAAAACATATTCTTCAACGGCTCCTCCACCTACTACAGTGAAGCCAAAGACGCAGGCTACGACGTATGCCAAATAATAAGCAAGTCTCTCCCATACGTTGGATGGGCAGCATTCTGGCCAAACACCACGGTCAACTATGTTGAAGCCTTCGATGTTACCACAACTCAGGTAAGGGATTGCAGCCTTTCTACACAGCACGACCTTTACACGGCAAGCAGCTGGCCAGGCAAAAATGCTGGCAATAGTACGTGGTACCCGTGTGTCAAGGCACCGATATATTATCCAAGGGGTGAAGGTCACTGGAGCAACGAACCTATGGTTTTTGTGAACAATGCCGTCAGGACAAGAGGTACACACTACAACTGGTTTAACAATGGCACAAAGTGGGGAGTGAATTTCCGTACAGGCTACATTCCCACGTCAAGCGACACCATCCGCGTCGTTTACAAGATCACTGAAGGAATATTGCAGAGCGACATGAGTCCTTCACCACACGAGCCTGCCACGCCATATGTGATAGGTGAATGGGCATTTGACCTTACATGGGCGAATGTCACCAGATCAACTAACCAATGGCGATGTGCAACGGCTTACGGCGTGACTGACCTTCATGATGCAGACGATTCTGACAAGCACAGTGTTCACCCTGACCCTGCACGCGGCCAAGACTCCTACAACGTTCTTGACAGAGAAATCCAGTACCAACTGGACGAGCTGTTCAACCCTTGGGACCTCTATGATTCTGTTCACAAACAAGATGACAGATGGGTTTACATGAACACTCTAACAAGCACGGCTACCAATGTCCAATTGACACAGGGCTTAGACGACAGAATATGGCAAAACAAATCATCCGGGACTTGGTCTACGTACAAGACACAGTACGGTGGGGCTGGAAGCGCAATAGACTGGGTAAACGCGTATGAAGACGGATCCACTTACACTGCTCACAGCAAGAATTGGGCGCTGGAGCTCGAAGCAAACTACTCCGGCTATGCTCGCGTAAGAATCACACCCGAAGGCTTCGGCTTACCATGGGGTGCAACATACCCAAGAGACTACACCCAGACATATTATGGTGACGGTGCCTACAGGTTTGGAAACTTGACCGAAATCAGCTTCTGGTATAAATCGTTAGTCGCTGGCTACTATGGACCACACATATTCGTAAAACTCACAAACGGCACGACAAGCAGCGAGGTAAACATCCAAATGTACAACAACGAATACGATACCACAAGCGGCTGGGTAAAGTTCGAACTCTCGAACATTGCCAACTTCATTGGCCACGACACTTCTGCATATCGTTCAGCAGACTATGGGTTCTGGTATGATTCAGATACGTGGACAAAAGGCAGTAACGGCCCGATGTATGGTGTGACCTCAGGCGCTGTAGGTCCGCAGTCCGGACACTCGTTTGACTTCTACAGAAACAAGCTGGCAAACTACTACGTCGACTCCATAGTTGTAGAGCTTGGATACAACCTTGTCGGTTCAACAGTAGCGAAATACCTTATTGACGACATCGATGCTGGCTATCTGACTGGCGCTGGTTGCATACGCCAAGAACGCGTGTACAACATGGAAGAAGACAAACTCATACCTTCGTATTGGGATCAATATTGCACTTCAAGCGAGAAAGTGATAGTGAATGGTACACTATGGGCAAGACATGATAGCGTAAAGAGCTACGAAACTCTTGACCCAACCAAAGCTGGTACGGACGTGTACAGGGGCTACTACACGATTGACTTTACGAATGGGACAATCAAATTCTACAGATACAGCGAAACGCTACTGGACTATCAAAGACTGACACTGGCGGTTGGCACAAGAGTAAAGGTTCTCTACTCAACAATCGAATACTGCACCGTAGGACGCTACGAATGGGAAAACGTTGGAACTGTCTCAGCAGCCGTAGACTCAGCTGGAGCCGCAATGGTTGCTTCAGCATTCCAAGAATGGAAGGATATAGAGGTCTACAAATCAGCACTGGACATAAAGGATTCCTCATGGGGCCCATACACAACCTACCTGATGCGAGAACAAGGAGTCGCCAACAGAACAAAGTCGCAGTACCGTGACACCATAAGAAGGACACACCTGAAAGACGATTGGTGCACAACTTATCCAATCTCGAGCAGCAACATAATCACCATAGGTGGACCAGCCGCGAACGTCCTGTCTGAGTACTTTAACGACTACACAGACGCCTTCCTCATCAAATCCGACGTTTCAACGAGCGATCTGACGGGCAACGGAATCTACGCTCCAGGATGCTGGAACAAGACACGCGCCTACTACGGTGGTTCATCAGGTGCAGGTGGATACGCAATAATCTCAACCTACAAAGACCTCAACGGAACAATAGGCTTCATAGTGTGGGGATACAACGGAGACGACACATACTACGCGTGCTACGCTCTAAGACACGGCTTAATTGCTTACCTGCAATATCTGCAGCCAGGCGCTACTACATTGGTTCTTAAGCTGACCTACACCGGCGCATGTGCCCCAACAATAAGCATCGTTGAATGCCTAGGCATTTTTACAGAATGCACGGGCTTCGGCCAGTTCAAATACCTTGGCGAAGGCGGTTCGACATACGTCAGAACAACCTACGTGCTACCAGAAGCAAGAAGACTATTCATCGAGCACAAGCTGATGTCATTCACTTGGCCAACATACCTACACGCAGACCCATAAAACCAATCCACTCTCTTCTTTTTTTCCTTGTTTTTCTCAAACCAAAAACTGTTCTAATCATCTTTCTGGTTACAAGGATTTAGAAGCAGCCTTGAAGATTGCTTCTAGGTCAGCAGCCGCTACCTTCTTCCAGCTAAAGTTTTTTGCGTAGTTGGCAGAGTTTTCAGCAAGCTTTTTGTTTTCGGAATCCAGCACCCCTGCCACTGTTAGAGCCATTTGGGCGACATTTCTAGCAGGCGTTAGAAAGACACTTTTGCATTGCCCGAAGACTTCTCTGAGAGCAGGAATATTGTAAGCTACCACTGGTATCCCACAAGCTAATGCTTCAGCCACGGCTATGCCCCAACCTTCGAAAAGGCTCGGAAACACGAAAACTTTGCTCGACTTCAGCGATCCGTAGAGCTCTTCATTATTGCATCTTCCTCGGATCAAAACATTGTCTCTTAGACCGTTCGCAGCGATTTTTCTCTCTAGCGAGGCAAGTTCTAACCCGCTTCCGATAATGAGAAGTTTTGCGTTCTTTTTGCTTTTGAGTATTTTTTTCCAGACTTCGAGTAGATCGAAAACTCCTTTCTCTTTGGCTATTCTGCCGACGAAAGCTCCGTCAAAGACTTTTTCAGTGCTGTAACGTTCGGCTTTGTTGATGCCGTTAAGGTCAATGGCGTTGCTGCTCACAAAAATCCTATTGTCAGGAATGCCGATGTCCGTCAGAGCTTTTTTTGTGAAGTTCGAGACTGCTATTATGGCCTTCACTTTCTTCAAGAGGGGAAACACCGCATATTGTGCCAAAGTCTTGGCCATTGCGACTGTCTTGCTGTAGTTTATGCTTCGATAACTTCCGTAGAGTGAATCACCTTTCGAACCGGCTCTCGTCAGGGGAATGTCAATATGATGAACGATCACACATGCAGGTCGCCGAAAGACCAAACTGAAACCATATCCCAACGCAAGGTTTGGCAGAGTATTGTTTGGAATGAAGATCACATCGAACTCTCCGCGGCGAAAGACAGGGGGACTCTTGAGAAACGCCTTGGCAATCCAGAAAAACCATTCAAGATATGTACCAAGCCACCCGTTTCCCCGGAAGGACGAGGACAAGAGATGCTTCTTGCACGGGATCGATGGCTCGTTCAGAACACTTGGAGTTGATTCTAGCACAGTTATTTCCACATTGCTTTGTCTGCAGAAAATCCTGATGGTTTCTGCTAGCCTTTTCTCGGCACCTCCCACGGCTGTTACGCGTGCCGTTGGATGAAAGAAAACTGCAAGAATCTTGAGGACGGATGGTCGCTTTTCTCGTTCTGAGGTTGTTGTGCAACAAACGGTTTTCTGTCGGTTTGTTGACAATTTCTACTCACGTGTTATGCTACTCTTCGAATGGTTTCTTCCAAAACCTCAAAGTGCTTTCTGCATGAGAAGTTCTCGTCAACAAACCTTCGTGCCTTTCCAGATATTTCACTCTTGTCTAGGTGCGCAGCTTTCAACGTTTTATCAGCAAAATCTCTCATGTCATAGGGTCGAGCCCTGAAACCTGTCTCGCCGTCAATCACAGTCTCGCACGGTCCTCCCCCGTCATCCCAGACAACTGCTGGGGTTCCACACGCCATGGCTTCAACAGGTCCCAACCCGAAATCCTCTCTTGGAACCGAGTAAACGTAGACGTCTGCCGAATTGTAGAGCTTTACAAGTTCCTCTTGAGTCTTGAACCCTAGGAACTTCACGTTTTTCTCGATTCCCAATTCCTTGGCTAGCTTCATGAGTTTCCCTATGTATTCTCGGTTTTCCTTCGAAATATCTCCTGTTATGGCCAGCGTTGCGGAAGGAAAATCCCTAACGATATGGCTCATTATTTCTAGGAGCCATTCCCAACGCTTCACCGCGACGACTCTTCCCGTTGAGAGGATAAGAGGTCGACCAAAATTGCTGTAGGTTTCTTTCGTGTCTTTCTCGGCGAGAATTCTGAACGCCTCCGTGTCGACTGGCGGGTAGCAAACTTGTGCAGACAGACCATAGATCGCGCGGATTCGTTTTGCCGTGAAGTGGCTGTTTGCCAAGACGGCGTCTGAGTTCACCACGCCAATGTAGTCCAGATCCTTCAAAAGGGGACCTGCTACCTTGCTTAGTCTAAAGATTGTTTCTCGTACGTCATTGAACCTCCACAGGGTTCTTTCTTCTCGGTTAAGGTATAGGAATCTCGGTGGAGAGTGGATATAGCTGATGTAGCTCTTACCTCTCACTTTCTTGTTCAAATAGCCTATCCATGGGCCAGGGCCGTAACCATGACATATCAGAATGTCTTCTTTCGCCAAAGCTGACAAAGCCAGCGGGGAAAGTGGTATTGAAGATATTATTCTTATTGCGGGGCTGTTCGGAATTAGTGATGAGAAGAAGCTTTTCGTGTAGCAGTGCGGGTTAGCTGTCTCCTTGCGTAGGTTCTTGTCTACGTAAGCGAAGAAGGCGTTGGTGTCGTAACCTTTCTTGTGGAATAGGTCGACTTGTTTTAGGATTACTCTCTCGGCTCCGCCTAACTCTCTCAAGTGACTATAAAGTATTGCTATTTTCAAGTTGCTCCTTCCTTTTTGCCTTGGTTCAAGAGTCGTAAATGCTAGGGTCAGTCGTTTTGCTTTGCCGTTTTTGTGTCTTTTTTGGCTCTGTGAATGGGTTAGTCTTTAAACGCTTATAAAAAAGTTTATAGGAGTTCAGATTCCGACCAAGAACGATTTTCTCCAATAGATTTTTCTATCCCTCCAACATTCTGGTTAAGGCATTAGAACACGAGGACAAAGGCTTATGAGTGAGACACAGGACGAAACGGGTATGGCACAAGCTCCTCAGCCGGCAGATTTTGACCGGATAACCTCGCTTGTTTCGAAAGAGTTTCAGGTCGAAGAGACTCTTGTGGAAAGCAATATTCCGACGTATTGTCTTAAGCAGCTGCAGGAAACGAAGCAGCCTTTCCTGAGACTGCTCGAGAATCTTAAACCTATGGGCTTCACCGCTTTCCTTCGGAGAAGAGACGGTCGAACTGTCCTAAAGATTGTTTCGAAACCATTGACAAAACCGGGCAACATACTCGTCAACTGGTTGCTGTTTCTTGCTACGATTGCCACGACCTTTGTAACAGGTTACATGCTTTCTGGTGACATGCTTGATCCTCTTGTTGGTGGGGCAGCATTCACGATCGCCATAATGACTGTTTTGGGTGCGCACGAAATGGGTCATAAGCTAACAGCAAATAGAAAAGGCATAGAGGCGACGCCTCCATACTTTATTCCGGGCCCACCGCCTGTGGGAGGCTTGTTAGGGATTGGGACTTTCGGTGCGGTGATCATGCAGAAGTCGCTTCCGCCAAATAGAGATGCGTTGTTTGATGTGGGTGCGAGTGGTCCGATCATTGGGTTTGTTCTCGCTTCAGTAGCAAGTGTTGTGGGGCTTCTGATGTCTCCAGTTCATGAGATAACACAGCCCGACATGAGTTTTCTTCCGTCACCTTTGTTTTTCGACCTTTTCATAACCTACGTGACAAATCTGCCGAACAACTATTACATTCAGCTTCATCCTATTGCTTTTGCTGGCTGGGTTGGCATGATAGTTACAATGCTTAATCTCCTACCTGCTGCCATGCTGGATGGTGGTCACGTTGCGCGTTCTTTGATTGGTGAAAGAGCAAGGCTTGTGCTGACGGTGCTTTCATTTGCGTTGTTAGTAGTTGCTGGTTTCATACCAATGGCAATTTTTGTGCTTTTCTTGTCGATGTACAGACATCCTGGGCCATTGGATGATGTATCGCCTTTGTCAAAAAGCAGAAAGATACTTACAGTCGGACTGGTGGCAATTTTCTTTCTTTGCTCATACTTGCATTACTATATTCTTTACCTGTTGCAGGTTTTGATGAAGCTTTTTGGAATCTAGAATGGTATGTAACGTTAGAGTTCTGTATTTTTGTTGAACGCTGATACGGGAAGGTTTATTAAATATTGTGATTAACGATAGCTGCAATGTGCACGGAATCCTACAGGTGAATTATGATGAAGGGAACGATTATTCTGGCCGCTTTCTTTATGACGTTTGCATTTGCCTCTATGCTGATTCCTTCACCAATGTTTCCTGGCAGCATTCTCTGCGCCACGCTTGGAGACGTAGCAAGCAGGTTCTCGGGGCTCTTGAATGCTCTTGCCAATGGGATTTTTTATGGTGCCATCCTGTGGATGTTCTTTGTGGCCATAAGTAGGGGCTTTGAAGAAAAGTAGTAAAAAGTAGCTTTTTTTGGGATGTCTAGGTTCCTTGTGGTGTCAGAAAGCCTACAAGTCTGGTTTTTGCCCCGCATTTTTTGCACGACAGAACCAGTTCTGACAGTTCATCGTCTTTAACTACTGTTTCCACGATTTGGTAGGTTTCTTCCGACTCATCGTCCGGAGAAATCAGTGCCCCGCACTTCGGGCAAGGAAACGCTCCGTCTCCGTCAATCTTCGTCAGGTCAATTGTG
>JBGOYR010000047.1:0-7442 GCA_041479765.1 Bathyarchaeia archaeon
AAGCATGTAATCAGCGCCTCTCTCTATAGTGTCCCTCACGGGAGACCTTTTGTTTTCAGGAATCTCCGCCAGAGCCTTCAGCGCCTTCACCACACCCATGTGACAGCTGTGCCTGCCAAAGCATCTTTCACGCTTTTCATAGGGCCAGCCCTTCAGCTTCTCCTTTGTTCTGTCGTCGAATCTCTGGTACAAAACGATCCAGTTGATGCTGCGCTGAACCCTCGGATCGTCTAAGTAGCCGAATCTGATCAGGCTCCAGACCATATTGCCTGTTAGACACGGTATTACGCTGTCACGTCTGCCTCCGGCATCTTCTGTGCCATGAAAGGAAAATGCTCCACTTTCACGGTTCTGCGAATGTCCAAGAATGAACTCGCATGCGTTCTTGATCCGATCATCATTCTTGTCAGCACCAAGCTCTGCCAAGATTATAAGCTGCCACACAGTGCCCTTGTACTTCCCCCGGACGTAGAAATTCTCAGGAATCCCCCAATAACCACTCTTCTTCTGCTTCACCAGAATCTTTGGCACTGTGCCAGCTTCCATGATTGCGTTCTTCGCTTTCGCCACTTCTGGATCATTCTCAGGTCTCCCCAAGAGGCCGATCAATGCAAAACAGCGCACTGAAGGATTATCCGCTTCCAACAGCCAATCTGTAGGATCTGCCTTCAACACTGCCTTCCAATCAGCCATGTATGTCGTCCGCCATTTCTATCGTTTTTCAACCAAGATTCTATCTCAACATTGCCTTATGATTGTTTGGTCACAACGGCAACAAACCGCGAAAGCTGGTCCTAAATGCTCTTCAGTTCTTGCTCGGATGGTTTCGCATTTCTCAGTGATTCTCGTGGGTTTTGCTTTCTCGTGTGTTTCGTTTTGGAAGGTTTTTTTGATTGCAGAAGGCTTTTCTATTGGATGTTCGATGAGTAACCGGATGTTGGGGTCTTGTTTGGTCAGTGCTATTGAGATCGTTGATTTGACCAAGGATTTTGGCAGTATAAGGGCGTTGGATCTCCTGGCCCTCAATGTGGGTTCGGGTCAGATCTTTGGTCTTATAGGACCTAATGGTGCTGGCAAGACTACTACTCTACGTATTGTATCCACACTGTTGCTGCCTTCTTCGGGTACCGTGAAGGTTTCTGGTTTGGATGTGGTTCGGGATGCGGCGGAGGTTCGCAAGATCATAACTTATCTTCCTGAAGAAGCAGGAGCCTACCGGAACCTTTCGGGTTGGGAGTATCTTGAGTTCATGGCCAGATTTCGCACTGAGAGCAAGAAAGAGACGCATGAGATGGTGCAGGAAGCGGCGGGGATCTGTGGCTTGGGTGAGAGACTGAGGGACAGGGCGAAGACTTACAGTAAAGGAATGAAACGGCGACTGCTTGTTGCGCGTGCGTTGATGGCCAAGCCTAAGCTTGCCATTCTTGACGAACCCACGAGCGGTCTGGACGTTATGCATTCGTATCATGTTAGAGAGATAATCAAGCGCTATGTGAAAGAACACGGTGTGACTGTGTTGCTTTCAAGTCACAACATGCTTGAGGTCGAACACCTTTGCGACCAAGTTGCTTTGGTCAATAAGGGCAAGGTGGTGGCTGAGGGGAGGCCTCAGGAATTGAAGGACAAGTTTGGAAGTGCGAACTTGGAGGAGGTTTTCGTGAAGGTGGTTGGCTTTGCTTAAGGGCTTCGGAAACATCCTCGTCAAAGAGCTTAAGGAACTGATGAGGGACCCAAAGATACTGCTTGGAATGATAATTGTTCCGTTGATAATGTTTCCGGTTCTGGGCGCGGTGATGAGTTTCTCGGTGGAGTCAGCCGCAGAACAAGCCAGGAAGGCCTCGGTTCTAGTCATCAACAATGATGGGGAGAACAGTTCAGACGCTTTCATTCGTTATCTTAACAGTTCCGTCAAGGTTTTCGTTGTGAACAATACTCTTCCAGCGGAAGCTGTGTCCAGCGGTCTCTTGTCAAAGTACAACACTACACAGCTGATCGAGATTCCGGCGGGTTTCAGCGCGAACATGACCAGACATTTTGGGGGAGACACGAACGTTACGGCGTATGTGAAGTTTTACAGCGTTTTCTCTGGGGCTGGCATACTTGAAGGCATAGGCTCTTTGATGATAGACGACCTCGTAGCGGGGTTCAACAGATACTATGCTCCTAACATTGTGTACACCTATTCGTCTTCCATCATTAAGGGAGAAATCAAGGAAGGCGTCAACCCGCGTGTGCTCTCGACCCTGATGCTGTCGCAGGCAATTGCCATGCCGATCACGATAATGATTCTGCTTACTTATTCTATGCAGATAGCCGCGACTTCGGTGGCTATGGAGAAAGAGGAGAAGACTCTGGAAACGTTGCTGACGTTGCCGATGGATCGGTTTGCCATTCTGATGGGAAAGCTTTCTGGCTCAATCGTTGTAGCGGGAATCGGTGCAGTGACGTACATGGTTGGCTTCAACTACTACATGGGATCATTCAGTGGCCTGGGCTCGGCTGGCTCAAACTTGGACTTGGCCTCTTTGGGACTTGTGCCGTCGCTTCTTGGCTATGTGCTTCTTGGGATTTCGCTCTTCGTGACATTGCTTTCGGCTTTGGCTCTTGCAGTAATACTGTCTGCATTTGCGGAAGATGTGCGTGGCGCCCAGTCTCTCGTGGGCTATGTCTACCCGTTCCTGTTTGTGCCTTCATTGCTGTTGATGTATGTAGATATCAACACTTTGCCTCTTGCGTTCAAGATCGCTCTGTACGCGATTCCCTACAGCCACCCCATAATCGCATCCAAAGCCGTCACGATGGGCGACTATTGGACTGCAGGGCTTGGAATAATCTATGTGACTGCGTTTACGCTGGTCATTATGTACTTGGCTTCGCGGTTGTTTGCTACTGAAAAGATTCTGACCATGAAGCTCAAGTTTAAGGGACTGAGAAAACGTCAAAGAACGCCTGCTGAGGAATCGTAGCAAGCTTCGTTGAGGAGACTGAAAGCCTGTGTCAGGTGTTTAAGATGGGAATAGAGCAAATTGAAGCATACGCGGTCTCGTTACGCTATAAAGAACCATTCAGAATAGCCGCGGGCACGAGCAGCGAAACTCAGAACGTCGTCGTGAAGATACTTACAGACTATGATGTGGTTGGCTGGGGAGAGTCGTCTCCTTCAAAGAGAGTGACGGGCGAGACTCAGGAAACCGTGGTCAAGGCTCTTGACAAGTTTGCGCCGAAGCTTGTGGGCATGTGTCCCTTGAGGATTGAGCACGATGTTGAGCTTATGGATTCGGTGGTTGAGGGTAGTCCTGCTGCCAAAGCCGCTGTCGACATGGCGCTGCATGACATTCTGGGGAAGACAGCTGGTAAGGCTCTTTTCAGGCTGATTGGAGGATACCGTACTGAGGTCTTGACGGATCTGACGTTAAGTATGAATGATCCCGAAAGGATGGCGCAAGATGCTGTTGAGGCGCGTGAGAAAGGGTTCAAAGCCTTGAAGGTCAAGGTTGGAGCCGATTGTGACGAGGATGTTGAACGCGTCCGACTTGTCCGTGAAGCGGTTGGGAAGGAAATGCGGTTGAGGGTAGATGCGAACCAGGGTTGGACGCCCAAGCGGGCAGTTGAGGTTTTGACGAGGATGGCGAAGTATGATGTTCAGTTTGCTGAGCAGCCTGTTCCCGCAGAGGACATTGAAGGTTTGGCGGAAGTGAGAAGGAGTTCGCCGGTACCGATCATGGCTGATGAGAGTGTGCACTCACCCGAAGATGCCATGCGCCTGATTCGCGCAGATGCTGTTGATCTCGTTAACATTAAGCTGATGAAATGTGGAGGAATGCTGAAAGCAAGAAAAATCGCGGCGGTCGCTGAGGCTGCTGGAATTCCATGCATGATCGGGTGCATGGGAGAATCAGGAATAGGCATAGCTGCCGGAACGCATTTGGCTGCAGCAATAAGAAACATACGGTATGCAGACTTGGACTCAGATATCCTGCTGAAAGACAAGCTCGTCAAGAAAGGCGGAACAGACGTGAAGAACTCGATGCGAGTTTTTTCAAGGCAGTCTGGCTTGGGCGTTGAGGAGTTGGACCATAAGCTTCTGGGGAAGGCTGTGAGGGTTTACAAGTAGCGTGCGTTCATAGTTCAGAGGCTTGTTTGAGAGAAAAATCTTTAGGACAAGAGGGTCGTTACTAGGCTTCAGAGGAAATGGTTTATGGCTTCACTCAGAGCTCTGGCACCTTCGTTGACGAGAATCACCGTGGCCGGAGCCGTTGGCGCGGCCTTGCACATTGGTCAAGGTGACCCTGACTTGGTTGATGGGAAGGCTGTTGAGTTTTCGCGAGCGGTCTTGGCGCAGACCGATGTTGAAGGCGAAGTGATCGTTTGTGAAGGGCCGAAAGACAATGCGCCTGCCTTCTTGCGGAAGGAGAAAGTCGGCACTGGAAAGGGGCCTAAGGTCGAGTTTGTTATAGACCCTGTTGACGGTACTACTGCCACGTCTAAGGGTAGGAAAGATGCTATCTCGGCTCTTGCTTGCGCTCCTGCTGGCTGTTTTCAGGTGTTGCCTGATGATGGGTACTATTTCAAGGTCGCTACTGACTATCGTTCGTTGGGCAAGGTTTCCTTGGAAATGCCTGTTGAGGGGATCGTTCGCACGGTTGCTCGTGGGAAGGGGTTGTCTCTTGGGAATTTTACGGTTATTATGCTTGAACGTGATAGACATTTGGAGATTTTGAAAAAGCTTAGAGAGCTGGGCGTGAGGATAATATTGATTCCTGACGGCGACATTGCGGCTGCGGTTGCTACGTGCATCCCGGATTCGGGTGTCGATCTTCTTATAGGTGCTGGTGCCGGACCCGAAGCAACTATAGCCGCGACCGCTGTGAAATGCGTTGGCGGCACTATGCTAGTTAAAGTTTGGAAGGACAAGAAGGACGACTCTAAGAGGCTGGATAGGCTTAGAGATGAAGGCGTTGACGTGGAAAGAACGTACGATGAGGACGAGTTGGCTAAGGGAAACGAGCTGGTTTTTGCGGCTTCCGGCGTAACTAAAGGCGAGCTTCTGGACGGTGTACGCTTCATACCGAACGGGGCGATTGTGCACTCGATCTGCATGAGGCTGCCAAGCGGAACCGTGGAAAAGTCTGAAACGACACTGCACTTCAAAGGACATCCGGTGTACAAACGTTTCATGCCTTAGGAATTACTCATTTTTCGCTTCCAGAAGGCTGGTTGATTCTCCGGTTTGCGGGATTGATTGCCTCATATTGCCATCCAGAAATGCAATGTTGTCTAAGTGTCAGTAGAGGTTGGAGATGAGGCGAGGTTAGCGTTTTCTGTTGGTTGTTTTCGGAGTAGATGGTCTGTTCTGCACAAATGGAACTGTGCGAGTGCTTAAGGATGGCGCTGAAGCCGCGCACTGATAAGACTGATTAAGACAATCCACATTAGTAGTCTCGATTGTCTGATGGTTGTTCTGATCCTGTGGGTTTTGCTGTCTTTGGTCAGCATATTCTTTCTGTCGAAGAGCGCGGATTGGACAGCTGACTCCGTTGTTGCTTTGACTCATAAACTTAACACGACGAAGATCGCGCTTGGAATACTTCTCGTCTCGCTTTTGTACATCCTGCCCGAGCTCTTCGTTTCGCTATTCGCAATTACACAAGGAGAGAACGAAATAGCCTTTGGCAACATTATTGGTTCAAACATAGGCAACATTGCATTCATGATAGGACTGTCGACGTTATTCGCAACTCTTTTGGTTCACAGAAGGATGATAATCCGAGACGGCATATTTTTGATGGTTGCCACGATAGCGACTTTTGCATTCATGATGGATGGCGTGGTATCGCAAACCGAGGGTATAGTGCTTCTCGCATTAGCAGTTTTCTACATAATAAATGTGTATGAGCAAGAGAAAATCGAAGCCCCTGAAGAAAGGAAGGCTGAAACGGAGGAAATCGCGATCAGGATCGAGTTACTGGCGCGCTTGACCGGTCGGCATTACGAGATTAGGAATCCTTATCTTTCATTCACGCTCGGAATGTTTGTGTCACTCGTAACAGCAGAGGTTCTTGTCCTGTCAGTCGTAAACATCGCCAGTATCCTTGGTGTTTCTGAACTAGTGTTGGGAATGACTGTTGTCGCGTTGGGGACTTCGTTTGCAGACATTGCGACTGCAGTGGCAGCGGCCAGAAAAGGACACGGCGATCTAGCAGTTGCGGGTTGTCTGGGAGCCAACATTTTCACTCTGCTAATCGTGATGGGACTCACAACAGTCATCAGCCCATTGCACGTCTCAAGCGAATCATTATGGCTGAACGGTAGCGTGTTTCTGATAACTGCAACACTTTTCTTCGGATACATGATCACGATGAAAATCGGCAAAATAAAAGGCATCATACTACTAATCGCGTACGCCGTCTTCTTAGCATTGACGATTGTCACCCAAGTCTAGAGAAGACGCGTCAGACTGGGATATTGTCACGCCTTGACAACAGAGAAAGAGGGAGTTGCAGGAGACAGTGGAGACATCGCTACTTGGTCGTTACTATTCTCGTGTAGGGTTAGTTCTTGGGAGAAATGCTTAAGTGTATTGTAAACAGTATTGTTTACGGTGTTCTGTTGGCGCAAGTTCAGCTTAGACTGCCGGAAAAAATGCTTCAGGAAATAGACAAGTGGGTGGCAGAAGGCAGGTTCAAGAGTCGAAGCGATGCCATAAAGTCGATATTGAGCTTCTATGAGGAACGTGAAAAGACACGTGAATTCTTTAGAATGCTGGCTAAACGCAGCGAAGAAGCGAAGAAACATCCTGATTCCCTGATTCCGATTGAGGAGTCGTAGTGGCTTTTGCGGTAGTTTTGCACCCGAAAGCAGCCAAAGAATTGGAGAGAATCGAAAGCCGGGTAAGAACCCGAATAGTGGAAAGGCTGAGAGATTTGAGGGACAATCCTGAAGCAGTTGGAAAGCTTCTGAGACACTCTGACTTCTGGAGCCTTAGAGTGGGGGATTACCGAGCAATCTGTGAAATTAGCAGAACGAGAAAGCAAGTCATAGTGCTGTTTATTGGGAATAGAAAGAAAGTCTATGATGATTTTTCGAAACTGCTCTAGACTGTGATCTAACAGAAGAAAGGGAGCAAACGCGGGAAACATCGCTAGGTTAGTGTTGAGTGACCGGACTGTACTGCTACTGATGCTGGCTGTTTGTGTTAGTGGTGTATGCCGTTTCGTCTCGTTTGGTCACGAATTTGAAGCCTGTTTCCATGGGTTCTAGTGTTTTTTCATCTGAAGTCTGAGCGGTATGACGTGTAAAATCGTTCGATTCAGGTTAAAAGATGATGAATTGTGGAAATGATCGAGTTTCATCATCTTCTGGCTATGGAAAAAACGTTGAAATCCTGCCGAAAACAATGTTGAAATTTGCGTGAAAAAAAGAATTCTTTTTTTTATACATGC
>JBGOYR010000048.1:0-7437 GCA_041479765.1 Bathyarchaeia archaeon
ACCCAGCGCGCTGCCTTGTCCCTTAATTATGTGTTGAAGTAGGTTGGTGAGACTGGTTTGGGTTGGGGTAAAGTTTTAGCGCGCGCGCTCAATGTCGCAAGAAGACGACTTGCATCAAGTCTGTGCAATCCGCGACTATTGCAGATTCACTTTCATACTCTTAGGCACTGGAAACTCGCAGCATATGCCCATTCTGTCAAAGACCCGTTCTTAGTTCAAATGTTCGCTAGACACAAGGACATGAAAAGCACACTAAGGTACATCCATTATGCTGAGGTAGTGTACCAGAGAAGCGGTAAAGACGAGTGGACTGTAAGGGCTACTAAGACGGTAGAAGAGGCTACAGAGCTTGTCAGCGTAGGTTTCGAGTACGTTACTGAAGTTGAAGGCTTCAAGCTGTTTAAAAAACATAAATAAGTCGGTCGATGCGCTATAATCTTGGACGATGAGGAAATCGAGGTACGAGTACGCATTTACGCGGATGACATCTTTTTCCGCTCCTGAGTCCAAAACAAACGGCAACAGTGCCTATCGTATTCATTGGTTCTAGTAGTCAAATCGAGCTATCAAGTCGGCATTCAGTAAGCATCGGAATCTGGGATACGGCTGGGATTCATGCAGGAAGAACGTAGGGTGCTTGAACAGAAACCTTCTTCTTGCTCAGGACAACCGCAGAAGTGGTGGGAAGGAGTGTCCATTGACTCTTTTTTTTGCTCATTAGGATGCTAAGAAATCCGCATTTACTTCGGGTTCAAAGAAAGGAGAGAGGGTGTGAGTTTTATCTTTCCTGCGGGCCAGTGATGTATGCCCAAACGCTCACTAGAACCAGTGTTAGGCAGGCTCCTGCGAAGCCTGAGAGAAGGTATCTGGCGTTGAAGAATGCTGGCAAAAGCGTGGCAAGGAATGGAATCACGTACGTTGATGTTAGATCTGCGATGACTCCTGCAGCGAAGCCTAAGAGCGCTACTAGCCCGAAAATCTTGTACCGTTCACCCATCCAATTCACCTTTAGCCTAGCAATCGCCGTCAGCCTCTATTTAGATTAACTTACACATACATGTCTATAACTACCCGACGCAGCTGTCACTGTTTTAACAAACAGACCAATGTCAGGAAGGGTTCAGGCCTGCGTGTATATCTTTACATATATACGTGCATGTTGTAGCCATATTAACAACGTATAAGATTGTTCTGCGCAACTTTTGTGTTTCGGAGGTAATCAATTTGTCAGAAAGATTTGCAAAACGATGGGAAACTAAGAGAGATGAAGCACCATTCACAAACCGCATCAAGGAGGCAGTCAAGCCACCAGGTCCATTGAAGCCACGACTAGATTTTGCAGTCAGACGCATCGAACTTCAAGTTCAGAAGCTAGATCAGGCCACTGAAAGATTCAGCCAAAGAGACAAAACCATATTCGCACGCATAGTAGATGCCTACACCAAGCACGACACCGCACGCGCAAACGTCTTTGCCAGCGAACTCGCGGAAATCCGCAAGATGGAGAGACTTATCATTAATGCTAGGCTCGCACTTGAGCAGATCGTGTTGAGATTACGCACTGTTTCAGAACTCGGAGATGTGGTCTCCACTTTGGGGCCAGCAGTGGGCGTCCTGAGATCCGTCAGAGCAGGGCTAGTCAGCGTCTTCCCAGAAGCAGAAAACGAACTCGGCGAAATCGGCAACATGCTCAGCGGAATAATGATCGAAGCCGGACAAGGCTCAGGAATGACCCTCAACTTCGACACCGTAAACGAAGACGCAACCAAGATTCTCACAGAAGCAGCAACCGTCGCAGAACAGAGAGTTAAAGACAAGTTCCCAGAACTCCCACCAGGCATGCCAGGAATCCCAGCCGCTTCCCTAGGCGAAAAGGCACCATCAGAGACTTCCTAAGACCCGGGGTGAAAAAATGGACCAAACCCCGAACCTTTTTCTTTCCGTAGGAAAACAGGTCAAAGATGAATATGGCCACCCAATAGGCAAGATAGCTTCTTTTGCACTAACCCCCGCAGGAAAGTTTGACTCAGTCTTCATCGAGCAAGGCGACGGAAAATTCCAGAAACACCCCGTTGATAACCTGACTTTTGACGAAACCGAAGTGCTGTTCGTCTCCCAGATTAAGGCAAGAGCAACCATTCTCTGTGACCAGATCCCACTCATATGGCGCAAAGACCAAGCCCTCAAAGATCTCGTCAGCAAAAAGAAGATCTCACTGGAGCTCTACGAAGAACTGCACACAAGCTTCGATGGTGTATTACACCAGCTGAAAGCCGAGGCGCAGGCACTCATGGAGGACGCAGCAGGAGAAGCGGCAAGATGTGCTGAAGAGACCAGACAACTCAACTATGCACTCGTGAACCTCGAACTCGAACATGAAATCGGGAAGGTCGAGAACTCGAACTACGACTCAGCCTTTAAGATAATCCAGGAAAACCTCAAACGCATAAATCTCGAAAGGAACGACATGGAAATCACTAAAGGCAGGCTTTCAAACATTATTCTGGGCGACGCAAGCAAAGCATCTCCGTTCGACAAAGCAAAAACAACGGAACCATCTTCGAAGGCTTTCGCACCAGCTTCAAGTGCTCATGAGCTTCCAGAACCCCCTGTAGTAGTCTACGTGAAGGAAATCGGAAAGACAGGCATATAGACTAGGGCTTACGTGGGAGTGGCGGGCGGAGGGAGAAGACTTGAAAAATCTTTTGCATCCTGACCCTCCACCGTTCCGTGAAACAGTCACTAGATCAATTCATACCCTGAAAGTCCAGCACAACAAACTTGAACAAGCAAGCTACCGCCTCAAAGAAAGAGACACAGTCCTCTTCCAAACCTGCATAACAGCGTTGAAAAACAAGAACAAGGAAAGAGCCGCAATCTGCGCAAATGAAGTCGCCGAAGTCCGCAAGCTATTGCAGTTCTTCTACAACATGGAACTAGCTATCGAACGCGTGATCTTGAGGCTTGAAACGATAAAGGAACTGGGCGACGTAGTAGCCGACCTCAAACCCGCACTGAGGCTTCTGCAAGGTGTTTCTCAACAACTGTTCGAATTGCTTCCTGATGTTTCTTCAGAATTGAGCAGGGTCAACGAAACAATAAGCGAAACATTGTACTCTACGAAGATGACAGCAGACGAATCGTTGATACCTGTAGGCAAGAAGACAATTGGCGGTGACGAAATCCTGCAAGAAGTATCAACGTTCCTTCAGCGCAAAGTCTCAGAGGAACTTCCCGAACCGCCTGCCACTCTCAACACACCCGAAACCGAACAAGCCAGGATAAAAGAAATGGTTGCTTTAGCAGCCAGCTGTTCGCAGTCATTGGGCCGCGAAACAGCTGACGAGCCAGATGGGAATTTTTCCCAAACCCTCTTTTCTTATAAGAAAGCCGAGATTCAGGAGATCTCCCTGAAAATCGAGAAACCCGCACTGGAAGATGCACTTTTCGATTATGTTCGAAAGTGTAAAGGAGAAATCGACCTAGAACGTTGTTCGGTCGACTTAGAATCCTCAAACGAGGAAATCAAGAAAGCCCTCCACAATCTGGGGACTAAAGGCAAGATAAAGATAGAAGTAAAGTCAGAAACATGAGAGAGGAAAAAACTGTATGAGTGCTTCCCAAGAACTCGAAAAAGATGCAACCAACTTCGCTCTAGAAGCGGTAAGACTTGACAAGCAAGGATCAACAGGCATGGCTATAACCACGTACCAGAAAGCCATAGGAAGCCTCCTCAAACTCGTTAAACTCTACCCCGAATATAGCTTGAACCAGGTCTACATCCAAAGGGCAATCGCGTATCAGGAAAGAATCAAAACCCTACAGGGTGCCGTCATGATCAACGAAACCCGCGCCGAAATTCGAGAAAACGGCGAAACAAAGGCCACCGAAGGCGCGAAATCAAGCTACGAGGAACTCATACTCGCTGAGAAACCTAATGTGAAATGGGAGGAAGTTGTCGGTCTCGACACCGCCAAGAAAGCCGTCAAAGAAGCTATAGTCTATCCGGTTCAAAGACCCGATCTGTTCCCGCTAGGATGGCCAAGAGGAATCCTCCTGTTCGGACCGCCTGGTTGCGGAAAAACATTGCTAGCCGCAGGGGTAGCCACTGAAATCGACGCGACCTTCGTTTCAATAGACGCTGCCTCAATAATGTCCAAATGGTTGGGCGAAGCTGAACAGAACGTCGCCAAGCTCTTCAACTCGGCCCGGAAATCAGCCACAGACGGAAGGCCTGCCATCGTGTTCATAGATGAGCTCGATTCGATGATGGGAAAGCACAGTAGCGAAGTGGGCGGCGAAATCCGAGTACGCAATCAGTTCCTGAAGGAAATGGATGGCATCGTTGATAAGGGCAAGAAACTGCATGTTTATGTCATTGGTGCCACTAACAAGCCGTGGGACTTGGACTGGGCTTTCATAAGAAGATTCCAGAAAAGGATACTTGTTCCATTACCTGATCATCATACTCGTCTGATGATGTTCAAGCTCTACACGGGTCATCTTGGACTCGCTGGGGACGTTGACTTGCACGAGCTGGCCAGACTGTCTGAAGGGTTCTCTGGCAGCGACATAAGGGACGTGGCTCAGTCAGCGCAGCTGAAGCTGATAGGCGAATTCTTCGAGTCTGGACAAGCAAATGACACGAAGGCTAATCCAAGATCGCTTACGATGGATGATTTCAGGCAGATACTTGAAGAGAGGAAGCCAAGCGTTTCGCTTGACATGCTTTCGCTCTATAACAGGTGGTTTGAAGCTTTCAAGGCTCTGTAGAACATGGGGTGAAAAACTAGAGTTTGGTGGAAAGGTTTGGAGAATTCACATTCTTTTTGAAATTCTCCTTTCTCCCCCTCAAAAAGATCTCCAAACCCCACAAACAACCCCACGCTACTGAGAACCTACCACCTTAACTTTCTCCACGCGCAATGCAGGAACCACAGAGTTGAAAAACTGCTTCGCTTGGTTTCCAACAGCGTCAACTTGCTTGAGCCAGTCAAAAGCCACGCCTGAAACCATTCCTTCCTTTATCGGATGTTTCAGCTCGCCGTTTTCGATGTAATGAGCGCGACCGAGCTGGGCACTGATCAAACCTGAACCCGCCTGAACAAACCCCGCCATGCTTCCAACAAGGGCGCCTCTGTCGACCTCCGAAACTAGCTCTTCCATGCTCTTTCGGCCAGGCTGAATCACCAAATTCGACGGATAGACTTCTGGCTTCGCCTTGTAACCGCTGCCGATGATTGACTTGACCATGTCAAGCCCGCCACTGAAGCGGGAGGCATTTCCCGTGTTTTTCATCTTCAGTCTGTTTGCTGTTGTCGCGGAGTGCAGGTAACTCCTCAGTTTCCCTTTTGAGACTAGAGGTGTTTGCTGTGATGGGTATCCCTCATCATCAAAGTATCGTGATGCAAAGCCGCCCTTCAGAGTAGCATCGTCCAGCAAGGTGAAACACTCAGAAGCCACAGCCTCGCCAGTCTTCCTAATCCACGCAGAACCGCCCGCAGCGACATTCTCACCATTCAGGGCACCAATCAGGGCATCGCAGAACTGGTAAGAAACTGCTTCAGGCTCAAAAACCACCGTCCCTTCGAAACTTCCAACAGGCTTGGGACTAAACAATCCAACAATCGTACGTCCCACCGATTTCCCGACCTTTTCAGGGTTCAGATTGAAGTCCCGTCTTAACTCGCCATCAAAACAGCTTGGGGTAACCTTCCCGTTCTGGCTGCCACTTCCATAAACATAGGCAGCAACCAATGTTTCTTCCGCTTCCAGATCTACACCGAGCGAGTTCAACACGCCCTTCTTCAAGTGCGAAACGGAAACCGCCCCACCTTTGGCAGTCACTCTCTTGTCAACTCCTTCCGCAGCCTGAATCAGGCGACGAGCGATGTCCACTGACTCTTCTACGTTCAAGTCAACGACGACTTTGTCAAATAGCCCTTCAACCTGAGGAGCTTTGTGCTTGGCTGGCAACGCGAAACCAGAAACCGGAGTGCTCAACTTGGCTATTGCAAACGCTTTCTCAGCAGCTTCAAGAATCGCCTTCTCGCTTCCTACGACGTTGGTGCAAGCAAATCCAACCCGGTTGTCGGAAGTTGCCACGCGAAAACTCACACCCATATCTTCTATAGAGTTTTCAGTGAAAATCTCAGAATTCCTAATGCTGGTCTCAGTTGTTTGAGAAGCCAAAAAGTAAGCCTCAACCTGTTTCGCGCCCAGTCTTTCAAGATTCCTAAGCGGTTTGCAAGCGGCGTTGGTCAGAAGATCCCAACTGTCTTCGTAACTCATCATTGCTTTCCTCCAAGCCCACCAACCATGATTTCGCAACGAACCGCTGGAACAACACGACCCTGAATCGCAAACTGTCCCTTTCCACAAGCTCCAGGTCGAAGAACCGCCTCCTTTGACACGGCGTCTATGGTTTTGAAGACGCTTATTGCATTGCCCGAAAGGTTGGCACCACGTGTCATCTGCGCCAGCTTGCCTTTCTTTATCCAGAACGCGTTCTGAAAACCGAATGTGAAGTCTGCACTGGCGTCTGCCTGCCCGCCGAAAGTTCCCTCGATGAACAAGCCTTCCTTGATGTTCTCGATCATTTCCTCAGCCGTGAAATCGCCTGGCTCGATGCCTATGTTAGTCTGTCTTATCAGCGGTTCCACACTGTAATCCCAGGCGTGCGCATTGCCCGTCGGTGAAGTCCCCATGCTTGCTGCGCTTGTTCGGTCATGCATAAAAGACTTCAGCACGCCGTTCTTGATGAGTGTCGTATGGTCGCTCTTCACCCCCTCATCATCATAAGGCAGGTAACCCAAACCTCGGTCTACTGAACCATCATCATAAATCGTCACGAGCTTCGACATAACCGGCTTTCCAATATAATTGCCGAAACCTCCTCCAGCCATTGCCAAATCAGCCTCCAAAGGATGACCGATCGCTTCATGCAGCAAAGTGGCACAGATCGTAGGATGCAAGATCACGTGGAAACTGCCTGAAGGTGGAGCTTCAGCGTCAAGAAGCTTGACTGCTCTTTCAGCAACCTTCCTTCCCAAATCAGCGGGTGGCATCTCGTCAAACAGCTCCAAGCCACCTGTGTGCCCAAGATTCTCGCCTGCCGGACAATATATGCCGCCTTCCTTGGCGACTACGTCAAAGAACAGAAGCAAGCGAGTGGATTCTTGGAAGATTCGTGTGCCTTCTGAACTGGCGAACCACTTCTTGTCCTGAATGCTCAAGAAAGAAGCCTTTGCATTCGCGACCTTCGAGCCGACTTCTGATGCACCGCGATAAGCCTCAAGAGGAATGTCCTTGATCTCTTCCAAGCTGGCGTTTTCAAAGGGTTTCTTTGCCGGCGCCGACACCTTCACGTTTTCCGTTTTGGCCGGTTCAAGCGTTATCTTCCGACGTTTGGACCTCGTTGAGGCTGAAGCAATCTTC
>JBGOYR010000049.1:0-7311 GCA_041479765.1 Bathyarchaeia archaeon
ACTTAGCTCGATCGCGCCACAACTATTCAACCTAGATCCCTGCTCAAAACCGGAAAGGCCGCAGGGTGTGAGGCTGGGTCTCTACCAGATGGAGAACCTCTAATCATTCCTTTCTCCTTCCCCCTATTTTGAAAGTAGTCCTTCCTTGCGCTTTGTGAAGAATCCCCGACGGTTCGTTCATATTGCAGTCCTGTCTTCCGGCATCAGTATTCTGAATTCATAAAACCTATCTGTATTCAAAAAGCAAGTACACTCTCCGTGGAAGCATGCTAAAGGGCGTTCTGCAGAAGCAAGAGCTAGCTGAGCATGGCAAATGTGTCAAATGTGGAAAGAGAGAAGCAACGAGGGAAGATCACATGTGTAACAGCTGCAGGTTCTCAGTAACCCTTGAAGCCATTACAAACGAAAAGAAGTAGAATCAGCTAGCACTACACGAACTGACTTTGAATCCTCGAAATGCGGATTACCCCAGTTGACTCCTTAGACGGCTCCCAGTCTTTTCCTGAGAATGTCTTTGATCGCGTCAACGCTTGCCTTCTCTTCTTCCGGTTCTAACCGCTTCTTCTCTTCCTTCTCCGCCGCCCGGACTCCCGCCTCCTGATTATACAAGTCAACGCCCTGATTCGCGCGCTCTATTATCTGTTTGATCCAATCAACCTTGTCTTCAAGGTCAGATGCTTGCGTCACAAGTCTAAGCTTATCGCCGATCACAAAGAGCTTTCTGTCCCACAAGTGCCTGCTTGACTTCCATTCGCGCTCGAAAAGGTCTTGCCAAACATGATCCGGCGTGGCATCCAGTGGAAAATCGATTACGTAAGCATTGGAGAAATAACGGTCTCTTCTGATGACAATCTTGTCAACATCAACGGATTCCAGAAGATTGACTTTCTTAGACACAACACTCATGTTCGTTCCCGAATCCTAGTTGTCTTTTCTTGCTATAAAAATCCTGTGTAAGTGATCGATTAGAGACTTGAGAAGCATTTCAGCCTTGAAAAGCAGGGTTTTTGCTGTTTCACCATTGGGAAGGAATGCGGGATTGCTGAGGAGAGGATTTCGTCTCGGACGCCAACATCAATGTCCAGACTCGCACAGGACTGGCCAAGCAGACATCCTTTCTCGGACAAATGAAAACGTGACTTGACGACAGAAGACCGCAGTTGCTAGAAAGGTTTGCTTATTCCTAGTTGATTGGCAATGGCCCGCAATTCCTCTGCCACTTTGGGATTCAGAGGAATGCCCTGCCTGGTCATCAGTTCTGCAGCTTCAAACTCTTTCTCTCCGTGAATGTAGATGCGTTCAGCTCCTTCAGCCTTTGGGGCTTCCTTCAAGCGACGAATGAGATCATCCATGTCACGCTTGAACTCATCTTTCGGACGAAAAGCATCGACGCGCATGGCGCCGAAGAAGTGGCCAATGCCGGACGGCAACGGCTTTCCATCCTTGTCTTTCGGATACACAAGATTCGCATACAACGCGCCAGAGAGCACGGCGCTAAAAATCTCCACAGCCAACGCCAAACCATACCCCTTATGCCCGCCAGACTCTTCTGAAGCACCTCCCAGGGGAAGCAAGCCTCCTCCGCTTCGCTTCATGATGTTTTGAAGCACGTGGTTAGGGTTGTCTGTTGCAACGCCCTTCTCGTCAGTTGCCCAGTTCAGCGGAATCGGCTTCTCTAGTCGTGAATAAACCTCAAGCTTTCCACGTGTCACCGTGGCCGTGGACATGTCCAGCACGTAGGGGCGTTCGACGCCAGCGGGTACCGCGATGGCTATTGGGTTGGTTCCCAGCAAGGCGTTGCGGGCGAAGGTCGGCACGACTAGTACTTCGGTGTTGGTTGTGGAGATGCCTATCATGTCTTCTGCCAACGCCATCATGGCGTAGTAGCCGGCAATTCCATAGTGATTGGAGTTTCGGACAGCAACAAATCCCACTGAATGCTCTCGCGCCTTTGCCATAGCGATCTTCATAGCCCTGTGGGAGACAGGTTGCCCCAGCCCAGCGTCTCCATCAATCGTAGCCGTTGCAGAGGTCTCATGCACCACCTTTGGGTTTGCCCTCGGTCGCATCATTCCCTGCTGAATGCCTGAAACGTAGCGGCTCAATCGAGCGACACCGTGAGAATCAATACCACGCAGATCAGCTTCCACCAGCACGTCAGCCGTTGTTTTCGCATCTTCACTGGGAACACTCAATCTTTCAAGTGCTTCTGCACAGAACGACTTCAGTGTGCCTGCCGCAATACATTCAACACTGTCCGTCATTTCGTACCCACTCTCAGACACTACATCGCTATCTCTTGATTTCTTTTTCGTATATTTCAGAAACAAACTCACCTATGGCTGGAGCTGCCGTCAAACCCGGAGACTCGATGCCAACCAGGTTTATGAACCCGAATAAGCCCTTATCGGCTTCGTGTCTGATGACGAAGTCTTTGAACCCATCTTTAGGCCCCTGAAGCTTCGGTCTTATGCCGGACGAGTCTACTTGTATTTGGTGTTGCCGAATGGTTGGCAAAAACCTTTCCACGTCTTCACGGAACTCCTTCTCACTAGATTCAACTTCATAGTTGATGCTGTCCACATAATATGCGTTCGGTCCTAGTCTGACTGACCCGCCAAGGTCCGGCGTTAGATGAATGCCCAAGCCGGGTCCCTTTGGAACGGGATAAACCAACATCTTGACAGGAGGCTTGCCTACCACGCGGAAATAGTCTCCCTTGCAGTGATGAAGCCTATAACCGAGCTTGTCTATATCTAACCCGACCATTGCAGCCACCTTGTCCGAGTAAAGACCAGCACAATTCACAACCGTCTTCGCTGTGACGTTGAACTTTTCGCCAACACTAGCACCACTTACCTCATACCCATCCTTCACCTTTCTTATGCTTCCTACCTCCGTCTCCGTAGCTAGAACAGCGTTATTCTTGCGTGCTTGTGCATGGAAGTGATGCATCAGCTCGTCAGGTTCAAGTATCCCCGTCGAAGGCGTAAGGAGAGCCCTTTCAACCTCAACGTTTGGCTCCAGCTTCTTGACTTCATCTTTCTCCAAGAACTCCAAACCTTCTACACCATTCTCTTCTCCTGCCTTCATCAGCTTCTCCAGCTCACCCATCTCTTCCTCTTCAACCGCCACCGTCAGTTTCCCCAGTCTCTTGTAAGGAATCCTGTATTCCTCACAAATGTCGTAGAGCATGGAATTGCCCTTCACGCACAGCTTTGCCTTCAGAGTGTTTTTCGGATAGTGAATACCCGAGTGGATCACCGCACTGTTATGGCTACTGGTTTCCTGTCCAAATCTCGCGTTTTTCTCGAAAACATACACGCCTTCATTCTTCTCAGAAATCTTGGCAGCAATGGCTAAACCCACTACGCCGGCTCCAATGATCGCTATGTTTGCGGTTTCCATGGATAACCACCGGAATCAAGCGCTAATAAATCTTTAGCCGGAGTCCTGCAAAGAAGAAAGAAGCGTACCGCACAATATGGACGGAAAACAGCTTCCATCAGGTTGGCATCAAGAAGCACAACAAGAGCAAGGTCAACCGCTTTTCACAATCCATAAAAGCAAACAGGCAGGACTATGTGAACGAAAGAACAGCACAGTCATCATGCAGAACTTTCTCGGGTGTCAACAAAGGCTGAATCTATATTGATGGGAGTTGAGACGTTTCGCACACAGGTTCTCTGGGTCTAGTATTCTATTCCGTTTCTTGCGGGCAATCCCTTACTGTAAGGATGCTTGACTTCCTTCATCTCGGTAACCAAGTCCGCAATCTGAACTATTTCCTCAGGCACAGATCGACCAGTAAGCACCAGTTCAACGTGAATAGGTCTGGTCTCAATCAACGTCAAAACCTCTTCAAGTCCAATCAGCCCCAAGCTTAAAGCAACATTAACCTCATCCAAAATGATCACGTCATACTCTCCGCTCTTCACGATTCCGTTCGCTAGCTTCAACGCTTCCTTGGCAAGCTTGACATCTTCGTTGTCTGGCGGTTTTGCCGTTACGAACTTTCCTCTACCAAATGCTTTCAACGTTATGTTCGGAATCTTATCAATGACGTACAATTCACCGTAGTCAAATCCGCCTTTTATGAACTGGATTATGTAGACTTTCAACCCTCTTCCGGCGGCTCTTAACGCTAGTCCAAAAGCCGCGCTCGTCTTTCCTTTCCCGTTCCCTGTATAAACTTGAACCAGTCCTTTCTCAAGCCTAGTCATCATTCAAAACCTTTTTCCTTCAGAAGCTCCTCAGCCGCAGAGAACGGGTCTTTTTCTCTTTTCAGAATCTTCTGCAAATACTCTCCGAGTTTGCCTTCCTTCTTCAAATTCTCCATTATCGAACCAAGCACCCTCTCCTTGATGGCCTCGGTAAGCTCCGCTTCAGCCTTAGCCTTCAACAACCTCACTCTACTCTCCGAATCCTTCTCCAAAAAAAGCCTATGCTCCTCCAGTTTGTCGACAAGCTCAGAAACACCATCACCAGTCAAAGCAACGGTCTTCAGAACAGGCGGTTTCCAACTCCCGCCACTACTAAGTTGCAAAATCGACTGAATGTCCATCACCGTCTTGTTCGCATTCTCGCGATCCGCCTTATTCACAACAAACACATCGGCAATCTCCATGATCCCCGCCTTGATCGCCTGAATCTCGTCCCCCAAACCTGGCGCATGAATCACCACAACGGTCTGAGCAACCTTAATGATTTCCACCTCAGACTGCCCAGCACCAACTGTCTCAACGAGAACTATGTCTTTTCCTGCAGCATCCAAAATCTTCACAGCGTCCTTCGTCGCCTTCGCAATCCCACCTGCATAATTGCGAGAAGCCATACTACGTATGAAAACGCCCACATCCGTGCTAAGCTCCTGCATACGAATCCTGTCACCCAAGAAAGCTCCACCGGTGAATGGACTCGATGGATCGACAGCCACCACGCCAACAGTCTTGCCTTTCTTTCGATACTCCCGCACGATTTTGTCAGCCAACGTGCTCTTCCCGGCACCGCCGGGTCCAGTCAACCCTATTATGTGCGCTCTTCCTGTATGCGGATAGATGGCGGCAATAAGCTTCTGAGCTTCAGCCGAATCGTTTTCAGCTAGCGTTATTGCTCTTGCTATGCTTCTGTGGTCTCCAGCTAACACGCCCCGTGTCAGTTCACCGACGTTCGTCAACGCTTCTGCACATCTTACCGTTCAGGTTCACTTAGAAACATGGTCAAAAACATATTCAATTATGGTCTCCGTCGTGGTTCCAGGACCGAAGATCTCCCTTATCCCGAGCTTCTTCATGCCGGAAACATCCTCTTCAGGGATAATGCCGCCTGCGAACACCATCACGTCATTCAGCCCTTTCTCCTTCAGCAGCTCCATGATCCTTGGAAACAGCGTCTTATGCGCTCCCGAAAGAATACTTAAGCCAATCACATCTACATCCTCCTGCAAAGCGGTTTCCGCTATCTGCTCAGGCGTCTGCCGCAAACCAGTGTAGATCACTTCCATTCCAGCATCTCTCAAAGCTCGAGCTACGACCTTGGCTCCTCTGTCATGGCTGTCCAGGCCAGGTTTGGCAATCAGAACCCGGATTTTCTTTTCGCTTGGCATTTCATTTCCCTCTCAGATCACGATTAATTCCTTATACTCGCCGTAAACCTGCCTTAACACATCTGAAACCTCACCCAGTGTTGCGTAGGCTTTCACGGCATCAATTATCGTGGGCATCAAGTTCTGCTTCTTGTCCGCTGTATCGTGCAGCTTCTCCAGCACTTCCCTGACCTTTCTACTGTCTCTTTCCCTTTTTAGTTTTTGCAGCCCTGCAAGCTGGTCTCTCTCGACGTTCGGATCAATCCGCAAGAGTTCAATCGGGCACTCCGCTTCGTCAATCTTGTAGTCGTTCACGCCTACGATGATGCGTTTTTTTTCGTCTGTCTCGCGCTGGTACTTGTAGGCGCTGTCGGCGATTTCTTTCTGGAAGAATCCGTTTTCGATGGCAGGTATCGCTCCGCCCATGTCGTCCACTTTCTGAATATACTCAACGGCCTTCTGTTCCATCTCATTCGTCAACTCTTCAATGAAAAAAGAACCTCCGACTGGGTCAACCGTGTGCGTTACACCGCTTTCATGAGCAATGATCTGCTGAGTTCGTAGTGCCACACGCACAGCATGCTCACTTGGCAAGCACAAGGCTTCGTCATACGAGTTCGTGTGCAACGACTGTGTGCCACCCAGCACAGCAGCCAGAGCCTGAATCGTCGTACGTACTATGTTGTTATGTGGCTGCTGCGCCGTCAACGTGCATCCTGAAGTCTGAACGTGCATGCGCATCCACATGGACCTCGGGTTTTTGGCGTGGAAACGCTCTTTCATGATACGCGCCCATAGCCTTCTTGCCGCCCTGAACTTGGCAATCTCCTCGAAAAAGTCGTTGTGAGACGCAAAGAAGAACGATAGTCGATGCGCAAAATCATCCACCTTCAATCCTCTTTCAAGAGTTGACTCGACGTAAGAAATTCCGTCGTACAGCGTGAAAGCAAGTTCCTGAACGGCGTTGGCTCCTGCTTCACGTATATGATAGCCGCTTATGCTAACCGGATTCCACCTAGGCAAATGCTTTGCACAGTATTCTATTACGTCGGTTGTAAGCTTCACTGAAGCCTTCGGGGGGTAAATGCAAAGTTTCTGAGCGAAAAACTCTTTCAAATTGTCGTTTTGCGTGGTTCCACCGAGCTTCTCGCGAGGTACGCCCTGTTTGTCGCCGGCCGCGACATACATCGATAGCAAAATCGGTGCAGGTCCGTTGATCGTCATGGAAGTCGTAACCTTGTCAAGCGGAATTCCATCAAGCAACGTCTCCATATCCCTGAGCGAAGCCACTGTCACTCCGCATATGCCAACCTCGCCCTCAGACATCGCGTGGTCAGAATCATAACCCATAATCGTCGGATAGTCAAACGCGATGCTCAAACCAGTCTCGCCCTCTTTCAGGAGATATTTGAAACGCTGATTCGTCTGCCCTGCAGTGCCGAACCCCGAGAACATGCGCATCGTCCATAAGCGACCTCGATGCATGGTTGCGTGAACGCCTCGGAGAAACGGGTACTCTCCTGGGAAGCCCATGTCTCGCAAGTACTCCATGTCTTTGATGTCTTCAGGCGTGTAGACTCGTTTTATTTCTGTGTCTGAATGATTGTGGAACTCTGGTTTTCTTTCCTTGCTCAGCTTCAGCCAATTCGGCAACGTGGTCTGCTCCCAACGCTCCCGCTCGCGTCTGATCTCGCTGAGCCTTTTTTCGTCAAACATAGGTCCTGTTC
>JBGOYR010000050.1:0-7170 GCA_041479765.1 Bathyarchaeia archaeon
CAATCCAGCCCATCGAAGAAATAAGCAAAATCGTGCATGGCAAAAACGCCTACCTGCACGTCGACGCCACAGTCGCCTGTGGGCAAGTGCCAATAGATGTGAGAAACGAAGGAATAGACCTGCTCACCATTTCCTCGAACGACATGTACGGCCCAAAGGGCGTCGGCGCACTCTATGTAAAGGAAGGCATTAGGCTTGAGCCGTCCCTCCACGGTGGAGGACAGGAGCGCGGTCTGCGTTCGGGAACTGAGAATGTTCCTAGCATCGTCGGTTTTGCCAAAGCTGCTGAAATCGCCAAGAGGGAAATGCAGGCTGAAAGCGAAAGATTAGTCAAACTCAGAGACCGCTTTATCGAAGGGTTGATCAAGCCGCTGCCATACGCTTTTCTCAATGGCCATCCAACAAAGCGGCTGCCCGACAACGTTTCGGTAAGATACAGTTTCATAGAAGGCGAGTCAATGCTACTGAGCCTCGACCTGCAGGGTGTTTCTGCCTCTTCAGGTTCAGCGTGTACGGCTAAGACGTTGGAGCCTTCACATGTGCTTCTGGCTATCGGGCTTAAGCATGAGGAGGCGCATGGTTCGTTGATGTTCACGTTAGGTAGGCAGAATACAGTGGAAGAGATTGATTATGTGGTAGGTTTGATGCCGGGAATAGTTAAAAGGTTAAGAGCGATGTCACCTTTAACTCCAAAGGAGCTGAACGAATAATGTACAGTCAGAAGGTCATGGAGCATTTCAAGAACCCCCACAATATGGGCGAGATTCCTGACGCTGACGGTGTGGGTTCGGTTGGCAATCCTGTTTGTGGAGACATGATGACCATCTACATTAAGGTCAAAGACAATCGCCTTGAAGACATCAAGTTCAAGACCTACGGCTGCGGGTCAGCCATCGCGACGAGCAGCATGATCACTGATCTGGCTAGAGGTAAGACGCTTGAAGAAGCTATGAAGATCACACGAGGAGATGTTGCAGACGAGTTGGGCGGCCTTCCACCCGTGAAGATGCACTGCTCCAACCTTGCCGCAGACGCATTGCACGCTGCGATAGAAGACTATTACAAGAAACAGAAGGCCAAGGAAGAGGTGAAAAAATGAAACCTGAATTCGTCAAATGCGAGTTCTGCAAAGCCGAAATCCCCTCAGAAAGCTGCAAGCTTGCCGCATACAGCACAAAAGTCGACGGAAAAGAATACACATTCTGTTGCGCGCAATGCGCCGAGCGTTATAAACAGAAAAAAGGGAAAGAGATAGACTAACGAGTCAGTTGCTTTGCGTGTGCTTCGTTCCTGATCAGGATTTGCCATATGAAGCTACGCTTCACAAAAGCAAAATACTGGCGCTGACCGAAAGGCGATCCACGTGAATCTTTATGGGCAAAATCCTGGGATATGGCGAAGACGCTCTTACTTTATGGGCGATGAGGAATTGCATAACTGATGTTCTTAGAAGGTTTCGTGATGAAACCCCACCGTCAGATTGCGTGATCTTTTATCGCCCGAGCTTCGGAAGAAGCGGAGGATCAAAAAGCACGGAATTCGGCGAGTTTGACGCAATTGTAGCCTCTTCCAAGAATGTCTACTTGATAGAAAGCAAATGGGACAACCTCGCAAATGCTGAAAATAGGAGAATTGTTCTGAAGAAGGAACAGAAGCTGCGTCATGAACTCTTTGCATGGTACCTGACACACTGGAGCAAGAAATATTCCAGCAACTGGAGGAAGTTCATAGAAGAGCAGGAAGACAACTTCAAGACGAGTTTCAAAGACAGAAAGAAAGGCATTCCAAAGACCGACAGTATACTTGCGGTAAATCTTCAATATGTCTTAAAAGTCCTGCAATCACGATGCAAATCCTTATCAAAACAGAATGTTAAGAACGTCTTGGTGTTCTTTTCTAAGGAAAAAACGAGACCCTCAGTCAAGCCGGACCCAAGCTTTCATATAATCAACATCAGCTACGGCGGTGACGTTGCAGGGAACTTCATAACGTTAGGCTAAACATGCCCTGCTTCTTCTATCCCAGCGACTGACATTTCGGGCACAGGTATGTAGATGTGCTTCCTGTCCTGATTTTCTCAATAGTCGTCCCACATTTTGGACATGGCTTTCCGGGCTTGTAACCGACAAGAAAATCATCTATTGTCAGCTTGCCCCTTCGTCCGTAAAAGTCTACTTCGAAAGTAGTTCCACCTGCTCGAATGCTACGGTTCAAAACCTCCCTAGTCGCATGGTATAAGTTGCCTATCTCCGTGTCTGTCAAACTTGAAATCTTGCGGTACGGATGCAACCTAGCCTTAAACAGTATGTCTTGCGCGTAGACGTTTCCAATTCCAGCCACGTTTTTCTGATCCAATAGAAAAGACTTGACAGCAGATTTCTTTCCTGCGAACAGCTTCGTGAAATGGTCCAGCGTGAAGGCTTTGTCCATGACTGATATACCAAGCTTTGCCGTCAATTCATGCTTGCTCAGATTTTTTTCAGAAACTAGGTGGGCATAGCCGAACCACCAGAAGTGTATGGTGAAGCCTGTTTTGTCTGTGAAGGTCAGTTTGAACTGGGTTTTTTCAGGAAGCTTGTCTTTCGGCTTGAAGTAGAGCAGTTCTGCGCCCATGCCAAGGTTGATCAACAAGAAGTAAGCTTGTTTCAACTTGACGAACAGCCACTTTCCTTTGCTTGAGACACTATCAACTACCTTGCCCTCAGCGGTCCTAACGAATTCCTGAACGGGCATGTTCAGGATCTTAGGCTGACTGATCTCAACACTCGCGATGCGCTTTCCAACTGTTTCCTGGTTCATCTGCTTAGCGATCACGGCTATTTCAGGCAACTCCGGCATGCTTTCACGGTTCACCAGAAAACCCGGCACTCATATGTAAACCTTGTTAATCATCAAAATCGTGTCCACTCCTAAGCAGTGCTTAAATAAGATGCACTACAGAGTTTTGACAATACGAGGGACGTTTATGGATAAGTGGGAATGCATGATCTGTGGCTATGTTTATGATCCTGAGGTTGGCGATCCAGACCACGGAGTGAAACCTGGAACATCTTTTGAGAAGCTTCCCGACGATTGGGTTTGCCCAGTTTGCGGAGCCGCCAAAGACCAGTTTGTCAAGAAAGAGTAGCTGCGAGTTCACTTCTGGCGATGTTTCAAAGATTTAAAAGGTTCTACCACAGCAAGATTTAGTGTAGATAGTTATGGCCATCACGAAGATCAGGAAAAGAGACGGTCGCGTTATTGATTTTGAGGCCGACAGGATCAAGGATGCTGTTCACAAAGCATTCATCGCGGTTGAGCTTGGCGACGGAGAAAAAGCTGAACACCTTACCAAAGAGATAGTTGGGCTTCTGGAACAGAGGTTCAAGGAAAAAACTCCGTCAGTTGAGGACGCCCAAGACACGGTCATAGAGGTTTTGAAGAAAAATCATCATGACAAAGTTGCTGACGAGTACCAGGCTTACCGAAAGAAGAAGGAAGAAATCAGAAGGCTGCGCGAAGATCTGGGTTTGGGCGTTCCAAAGTTAACAGTCAACGCGATCGAGGTCTTGAGTAGAAGATACTTGTTGAAGGATGCCAACGAAAACATAATCGAAAAACCCGCTCAACTGTTCATGCGAATCGCCAAGGCAATCGCAAAGGTAGACGAAGAATGCGGCGAGGACCCACGAGAAAGCGAAGAAACCTTCTACAATATGATGGCACGTCTCGAGTTCCTTCCGAACTCGCCTACGCTTTTCAACGCAGGGACCAAGCTTGGCCAGCTTTCAGCATGCTTCGTACTGCCCGTGGAAGATTCCCTAGAAAGCATATTCACAACCGTCAAAAACATGGCTCTCATCGAGAAAAGCGGCGGCGGAGTGGGCTTCGACTTCTCTCATCTAAGACCAAAAGGCGACATAGTCAGCTCAACCAAAGGCGTGGCTTCAGGTCCGGTTAGCTTCATGCGTGTCTTCGATGCCGCCACTGAAGTCATAAAAGCTGGCGGAAAAAGACGCGGAGCCATGATGGCCATTCTGAGATGCGATCACCCAGACATAATCGAATTCATAACCAGCAAACAAACGCCCGGCTTCCTTTCAAACTTCAACATCTCTGTGGCAGTAACCGACCAGTTCATAGATGCACTGGAAAAAGATGAGATGTATTGGCTGACAAATCCAAGAAACAAGGAAAAAACACGACAACTGAAAGCCAGGGAAGTCTGGAACCTGATGATAAGGTCCGCTTGGATGAGCGGCGATCCCGGCGTAGTCTTCATTGACGAGATCAATCGACAGAACCCAACACCAGAAATCGGGAGAATGGAGTCCTGTAATCCTTGCGGTGAACAGCCGCTTCTCCCTTATGAGTCCTGTAATCTTGGTTCGGTTAATCTTTCGCGTATGGTTGCTGGTGGACATGTCGATTGGGAAAAGCTCGGGGAAACGGTGAGGAACGCGGTTCATTTTCTGGATAATGTGGTTAGTGCGAATTGTTATCCTTTGAAGGAGACAGAGGAGATTACGCTTGCGAATCGTAAGATCGGGTTGGGTGTTATGGGTTTTGCGGACATGTTGATCAAGTTAGGTGTTCCGTACGATTCAGATGAGGCTTTGAAGCTTGCCGAAGAGATTATGAAGTTTGTCCAAGAAAAAGCTCATGAGAAGAGCGCGGAGATTGCTGAGAAACGTGGGTCTTTTCCCAACTTTGCCAAGAGCATCTGGAGAAGCAAATACAAGGTTTTTCGGAACGCCACAGTCACTACGATAGCGCCGACAGGCACAATCAGTATAATAGCTGGTTGCTCTTCAGGTATCGAGCCTCTCTTTGCAGTGTCTTTCATCAGAAATGTCATGGGCGGCACTAGGCTTTTTGAAACGAACCCGCTCTTTGAAGCCGTTGCGAAGGAAAAAGGCTTCTACAGTGCAGGGCTTCTTGAAGAGATAGCTCGGACAGGGTCGGTTCAAAAAGTCAACAGAGTTCCGGAGGATGTTAAGAGGTTTTTCGTGACAGCTTTGGACATCAAACCTGAATGGCATGTAAGAATGCAGGCGGCTTTCCAGAAACATACGGACAACGCTGTTTCAAAGACGGTGAACTTGCCTTTCGATTCGACGGCTGAGGATGTGAAGGAGGTTTACGAACTTGCCTTGAAGCTGAAGTGCAAAGGTGTTACGGTGTTCAGGTATGGAAGCAAACCAGAGCAGGTATTGTATATCGGAGAAGTGAAAACGGACACAGGCAAGTTTGTCTCGGCAGAATCAGAATACGCAGGAGGCTGCCCAACACAAAACTGCCCATTCCCGAGCTAGCCATGTAGGCCGAATCGAAGATTAGACGATCTGAACGCAAACTGGTGACGTGCACAAGAAGAGAAGCAAGGAAGCTATCGCTCAATTTTCAGTTCGTAAGTTGTCTTAGTGCCGGCTTTGTCGAAGATTTTCCCGACTGGGCAGTCTTTGATTGTGAGTTCATGTATTCTTTTGATCCGGTCTTCTGCTGCTTCAGTCTTTGCGGTGATGTTAAAGCTGACTTCGGTTATTGTGCCTGCTTTTTCAGATTTAATACCTTCTCCCCTGACGCTCAAGTCTTTCAGCGGAATTCTCATCTTGCTTGCTGTCAACGCAAAGATGGTAGCGTAGCAGCCTGAATAGCTCATGAGTGCCAGTTCAAGTGCTGAGGTTCCGAGATCGGTTCCCGTGTCTTTGGGAAGGTCTAGGCATATGGCGTGTGACCTGCCATCGTCCACGTCAATCCTGAAGTCTTTCACAAGCTTTGCGTTTCCATAGAGCTTTCCCAAACCAGTTCACCTCTAACTTTGCTACGATGTCAATGCTTTCAAGAAAATAAAGGATACTATGACAATCGGCCAGAACAGACAAGGCCAGCGTTAGAATGGCGGGAACAGAAAACGTGAAAAGCTTATACAACACTAGTTTTGGTGACTGAAGAGTCTATCAGAGAGAGTGAATGGGAATGAGTTTGATACCTCAAGAGCAAATCGAGCACATTAAAGCTCAGCTTGCTGAAGGACTGGTTAACTCCGTGAAGGTCATCATGTTCACTGAGGAACTGGAGTGTCATTTCTGCGCGGACACTAAGAAACTTGTTATGGAGTTGGCGGCTTTGAACGACAAGATTCAGGCTGAAGTTCATGACTTCGTTGCGGATGCACAGCTGGCGCGGCAATATGGCGTTGACAAGATACCTGCCTTGGTCTTATTGGGTGAGAAAGATTATGGCATCAGATTCTTCGGCTTTCCTTTCGGTTACGAGTTTCAGACGCTAATGGAAGCATTGATTTCCGTTTCGAGAGGGAGAACAGACCTTTCAGACCAGACAAAAGCCAAGCTCAAAGGAATCAATTCTCCTGTACACATTCAGGTGTTCGTCACGCTCACTTGTCCGCATTGCCCAGCAGCAGCGACTATGGCTCACAAGTTTGCGCTTGAAAACGACTCAATCAGGGCTGACGCGATTGATGCAAACGAGTTTCCCCAATTGGCCGTCAAGTATGGGATTATGGGAGTTCCGAAGATCGTGGTTAATGAGAAGATAGAGTTTGTTGGCGCTATTCCTGAAAACCTATTCCTAGAGCAGGTCTTGCTTGCCACCCGCCAGACAGGAAACAAATGAGGAGACTCGGCGATGAAAGAAAAAGAGATTGTCCTACAAATACTCGGGATGCACTGTGCTGCATGTGCCCAAGGAATAGAATCTGGCCTCGCGAGGCTGGACGGGATAATAGAGGCTAAAGTGAACTTCGCGGCAAAAGAAGCCATCGTGAAATTTGACGAAGAAAAAGTCACCCTAGACAAAATCAAGGCCACTATCAAACGTGGCGGTTACGAGGCAGTGGAACGTGTTGAAGATGTGGCTGAAAAGCGCAAGAAAGAAACTCGAAACAGACTGACCCTTTTCGGCTTAGGTCTCGCGCTGACCATTCCAATAGTCGTTCTCACCTATTTGACCATGTTTCCAGACATGAACTACGTGCTCTTGGCGTTAGCAACGCCTGTCCAGTTCGTCGTGGGATGGCACTTCTACCGCGGCGCATACGCATCGATAAAGAATCGTTTTGCAGACATGAACGTGCTCGTAGCTCTTAGCGCTTCAGCAGCGTACGTATATTCAGTCTATGTGACATTCTTCAAGCCGATGGAAATGGGGTTCTTTGACGCTTCTGCG
>JBGOYR010000051.1:0-7062 GCA_041479765.1 Bathyarchaeia archaeon
GTCCGTGACCGTCTATTAAGCGTTTGTTACATTCCAAGCTTCAGCCGTCTATAAGTCGTGTAATCGACATACTCCAAGAAAGGATTTTCCGCTTGGCTCCTAACCGTCAACTTCTGGCATTGTCGCCTATCCAGTATTTGACTTGTGGTAATAAGCGAGTAGGCATCGCTTCCTGCTCCTGAACCATAGCTTGCGACCAAAACGCGGTCATCAGGCTTGGCTATGTCCAACACAGCGGCTAACCCGACTGGCGAAGCTCCCGAGTACGTGTTACCGAATTTGGCCACTTGAAGCATAGGCATGTACTGCTCCTCTTTGAATCCGAGCTCTTTGGCGATTCTCACTGGAAACTGGACATTCGGCTGATGAGCCACAAAATAGCTTACATCCTTGGGTTGCAGACTAAGTCGCTCCATAAGCTTCTTGGCAGACATTCGGACATGTTTAAAGTATGCAGGGTCTCCAGTGAACCGTCCCCCGTGCATTGGGTGCGGTTCACCATCTCTTCGCCAGAAGTCAGGCGTGTCGGAAGTACACGAAAACCAGCCTTCAACTTCGGCAATCACATCTTGCTTTCCGAAAATGAAAGCTGCGGCCCCATACCCTACGAACAAGTCTAACTCTCCCCCAGGGCAGTCTCTTGGTGCTGCTTGAGAATTGTCCGCACCTATAACCATAGTATACTTGATATTGGACTTCGGGTAATTGACAAGCGCGACTGCATCTTTGAACATGCTTGTTGCGGCCTTACATGCAAATTCCGTGTCTACGGCGTCAACTCCCTGCAAGTCTCCGTGTTCTTCGCCGAGTTTCAAAACCTGCGCAACCTTCGAAGCTATTGGCTTAACAGCATACGGGTTAGATTCAGAGCCAACGTAGATCTTGCCGACGAGTGAGCTGTCAACACCAGATTGGATTAGAGCGAGTTTTCCGGCTTCGACAGCAGCAGTTATTGAATCTTCGTCTATGAACGGAACTGAACGTTCAATGTTTCCTTCCTTTATCCTGAATCTTGAAGTATAGACACCGTATCCAACGATGCCTGGTGAATCGCAGTCTTTCTTTGGCTTGGTTACCTTGTATTCCTGATAGGGGTAGTACTCGTCAGCGAAAGTGAACGCTAGCGAAATCGTGGGTATGACGTCGCTCTTGTCTACCGAGTAACGTCTCCGAAATCTCGGCACAACACTTCTTCCCTCAAGAGCTGAGAAATCGATCTCTTCGTCGCATTTTGTTATATGGTCTGTGAGTCTTCCTGGAACGCGTATTTTTCCGTCGTGGAAGGAGATTATGCCGTAGACGTAGCTGCCAAGCTTGGTGAACTTGTTTGTAGGTTCATTGACGAGTGTGCATACTTCGAGCTTGCCTTTCTCGTAGAAGAGGTCTGTCGCGACCATTTTTCCGAAGCTTTTCCTTCCGCAGGTTCCGCAATAGTCTCTGATTTCAAAGTATTCTTTTCCGCAAATCTGGCAGCGGCTTCCTCTCAGTCTGTCACCGAGGTAAGAAACTCTTCTCTCTATTGGTTCGCTACTCAAGTCTAGTCCCTCCCCAGAATGCAAACGTAGCCTTTGGTTCCGAAACCTTCTAGCTCAAGCGCGCAACCATACTTCAATTCCTTACTACTTTTCGCTTGGCGTTCTCCAGCCTCTCCTCTCAACTGCTTGAAGATTTCAAAAATCTGGGCTCCGCCAGTAGCTCCTAACGGGTTTCCATCTGCCTTTAGTCCGCCATTCATGTTGACGAATAACTTCGTGCCGTTGATCTCGTAGAAGCCCTTGTAGTCTTGGCAGTTTTCATAAATGGTTTTCCATGCTTTTCCACGTTCACAAAAGCCCAGGTCCTCGAGAGAAATCATTTCCATGACTGTGGATTGGTCATAGAGCTCAACGACCTGTATGTCTCCCAATTCCACGTCAGACATCTTCAAGGCTTCCTTCATGGCTATTTCAGTTGCGACGAAGTGCGTCATGTCTTCTCTTGCAGGAAAGGTTAGATAATCCGTTGCCGAAGAAGATTCGAGAATATAAACTGGCTTGGTTGTGAGCTTCTTGGCAGCTTCCTCACTGGCCAATATGAGAATGGCGGCTCCGTCGGAGATTGGGGCATAATCGTAAAGTCCCAGTGGTTTTCGGGCCTCTTTTCTGGCGTTCAGGACTTGTTCAACTGTTATCTTTCTTTGATACTGTGCATACTCGTTTTTTGTTGCGTGTAAGTGGTTCTTGACGGAAACCTGAGCCAGTGCCACGTTCAGTTTTTCAAGGTCTTCTCCCGCCACGCCGTGTTTCTTAATGTACGCTCGTAGCATAAGCTCGTGGTTTGCTTCTGGTGTGCATCCCGCGTAGTAGCTCCAAGGGTCTTCCAGAAGCATCAGGTCATCCCGGATTTTGTCCCATCGGTCTGTCATCTTCTCTATTCCGCCAACCAAAATCACGTTGTGTCTTCCGGCTCGAATCGCATTGCAGGCGTTCGACAAGGCTGAGCTGAAAGACCGGGTTACCTCCATGGGAACGTGAAGCTCAGTGAGTTCTGAAAGAAACCCTTCTTCCAGTCCGAGTTTGTTTGTAATCGGGAGAAAATAGTCCGAAAGGTAGCATGCTTCGAGGCTTCTGCGTTCGATGCCAGCCTCCACGGAGGCTTTCAGCCAAGCCTCCTCAATCAACTTCTCAGGTTCTTTCTCATAGTGCTCCCCAAACCTTGTTCTGCCAACAGAAACAATAACCGGGCGAGTCTGCATTTGCTTACCCCTTTCTCATCAACTAGCAATAATCCCTTGCACAATGACTTTTAACCTTTTGGCATGTTGCGGAAAGACTTTGAAGCGGTTTAGGCTGATGCCAGTCTGTAGGTTTCATGCATTCGTGAATCTGCTTGATTGTATCAATACATAGTCTTAAATAACATTCCAAAAAACCTTTCAATGGTAACAGACTGATGCTTTCCTATGCCGTGAAGAGAATTATTCGCTCTATTGGACTTTTTGTTGCACTACTACTCGGAGTCATCTTGGCTTCCACATTCTTCGCTGGCGTCAACGTAGGAGCTGACACAACTGCAAGGTCTGCTCTGTATCAGCAGCTTGACCGAGTGCCAGTCGACATCGTCATTGATCAGTACAACAAATACGACTCGTATGGTTCACAGGCCACATCTGCCTTGTGGGCCAGTGTGTCTTCTGAAGTTGTGAAGGTGGGTGGAGTGGTTGACGCAGAAGTGATTTCGAGAGCCTCTTGGTTTGGAAACATGACCTTTGCGAACTACACATCATTCAGGATCGTGGGGTTGTCGAATACCTCACATGTTTACCAAGGGTTGGCCGTAAAAGAAGGAGCCAGTCTGCTTGGAACTAATGAAACCTACGTTTGGACAGGTTCGAATAGTGCAGACAAGATAGGATTGAACAGTACGCTGGTTTTGAAGTTTACATATCAGATTTGGGACTCATACCGGCTGACCGAACACTCTTTGAACGTATCTCTGAAGGTGGTTGGTTCTGTTGAGCTTGAAGACACTGCTTATGCCATCGCTTCAGGAGAATGGTATGGATCCCCCATTATGTACCAGTACAGAGAAGATCAGGCACGAGTTGTTGTGCAAGACAATTTGCTCATCGTGAGCTGGGAGAAGACTCTTGCTAGGCTCTTGGATGCCGTTCCAAGCTCTATTCCATCTTACAACAATCCATTTACCGCCCAAGTTCTTGTTTACTTGGACCGTGATGGGCTGATCAATCCTTGGGACATTCCCGGATCATTGCAGAACGTTAGAACAATTACTGCTCGCGTGAATCAGGAAGTCGCGGAATATGGCATGAGTGCTCAAAACAACTTGGAACAGGTTCTCGGGCGGTATCAGTTTGACAGCATGACCATGAGAGTCTCCTTCTTCATTGTGGCTTTGCCAGTCTTCTTCGTTGCCTGGTATGTCGGTTCAACAGTATCAGACGTGTCCTACAATCTGCGAAGACGTGAGATAGGTTTGTTGCTGACGAAGGGGTTTTCGAATGGTCAGCTTTTCAGAATGTTCTTAATTGAATCCGTTCTGATCGGAATCGTCGGCGGGCTTGTAGGAGTAGGGTTAGGCTTCCTGCTCAGTCCGTTTTTTGCGACATTTTTCGGAGGCAGTCTAGGGGCAGCGCCTGTTTTGAGTGAGGAAGTCATAATTATGGCTGTCGTTTTCGGCCTAGTCATTACTTTGCTTTCCACTTTTCGCCCTTCAAGGAGAGCTTCGCGGCTTTCCGCCATAGATGCTTTGAAAGAGTACATGTACGTGGAGGAAGTCAAGCCGTACAAGCAGCGATGGCCGTGGATAGCCTTCATTTTGGGTCTCTACAAGATAATCATGTTCCTTCTTGGCATTGACCTTTACGGAATGCTCACACGAGGAGCAATGCCTTTTGGAAACATATTCCTAGCAATCATCGTGGGCATTTGGATACTCATAGACCGCTTCGTTCTGACGTACATCGGTCCGTTGCTTTTCTTCTGGGGCTTCACAAAAATCTTCATACGCGGCTCGTTGAAGTTTCAGGAGCTTGTCACTCGAGCATCAAGATTTCTAGGCGACCTAGGAACCTTGGCAACGAGAAACGTTCGCCGAAACCCTGCAAGAGCGGCTTCTCTTGCTTTCCTGATCGCTCTAATCATCGGCTACAGTTTCCAGACGGTGGGCACTCTTGCGAGCGAACAAGACTACGTACTCCGCAGGGTCAAAGCCGAAGTGGGCGCCGATATAAGCGTTCAGCTCACTTCTGCAACCAATGCTTCTGGCATAGCCAACGCAATAGAAAACGTGTCAGGAGTAGCCTCTGCAACGTTGGAATATTCGTTTAGTTCAACGTTGCCCTCACAATATACGACAGTCCAGGTTCGGGCAGTTGACCCTGCCGAATGGCTCACGATCGCGTACTACGAGAGTGAATGGTTCAGCGGGAACGATGCGGCCACGGCGTTTTACCAGATGGCAACGAGCAACCAAACCATTGTTTTGGAGAGATCACTGGCAAGGAGCTTAGAAAAAGAGGTGGGAGACAGCGTGACCTTGACTTTTGGTGATTCAACGCGGCAGTTGACGGTTGTTGGATTTTTCGGTTTTGAAGTTAACCCACAATCATACTATACATCGCCATATGAATATGGCGGAGCAACCTTCTGGTCTTACGTGCCCATAGGATTCTACGAACCATTACGCAGTAGCTTAGCGACCTCCGTCAGAATCCTAGTAAGGCTGGAATCCGACACTAGCGGAAAATCCGTGGCAACTGCAATCCGAAATCTTGACAAGACCAGCTATGTGCGCTCTTTGGCAGAAGAGCTGGAGACTTACCAGAGTGATTTGTCGCTCGTGGGTTCTTTGAACATCCAACGTATCGGAATCGTTTTTTCAGTGTTGGCTGCTTCGGTGGCGACAAGCCTAGTAACGCTGGTCAGTCTTCAAGAGCGGAAGCGAGAGACATCCATAATGAACGCGCGTGGCTTGTCTTTCAAGCAGTTGGTCACTATGCTATTGGCAGAGAATTTCGCGGTGGTGGTTTTTGCGGCGATTCTAGGGGTGGTGGTTGGCTTGATCGTGGTTCGGGGCAATGTAGCAGGCTGGAACTCGACGCCTTCATATTCCCTTGTGGCGCATCGCATGGTGTTTCCTCCTGACTCCATGATCTTACTGTCCATGTGCATAATCCTAGTTTTTGCCTCAACGATAGTTCCGTTAGTCTTACTCACTAGAAAGTACATCTCGAAGACTGAAAGGATAGTGAGACTTTGAAAGGAATGAAAGTGAGTGCAAAGGATTTGATTCGCGTCTACCGACTTGGAAGCGTTGAGGTCCAAGCTCTAAGAGGATTGAGTATGGAAGTCGAGGAAGGCGAAATAGTCTCGATCATAGGACCCAGCGGAAGCGGAAAAACCACACTGCTAAATATCATTGGCGGACTAGACCAATCCACAGGCGGGCATGTTCAAGTCGGCGACATCGTAGTCACAGCATTGCGCCCGTCACAGCTGGTTGAGTACAGAAGAAGGACGGTGGGTCACGTGTTCCAGACGCTGAACCTGATCAATACTTTGACGGCGGCGGAAAACGTTGAGCTTCCCATGATTGCTCTGGGCGTTTCAAGAGGAAAGAGAAACGAACGTGTGAAAGAGCTTCTTGAGATAGTTGGCTTAACGGACCGTGCGACCCACAAACCTGAGGAATTGAGCGGCGGGGAACAGCAGCGTGTTGCGATAGCGGCGGCGTTGGCTAATGATGCTCCGGTTCTCTTGGCGGATGAGCCTACTGGCGAGTTAGACACGGTCAACGCGAAAATCGTTGTGGATTATCTGGTTAAGGTGAACCGGGAGCTTGGAAAAACCATAATCATGGTGACTCATGACCCAAGCGTAGCAAGAGCGACCAATAGGATACTGCGCATCGAGGACGGAGTCATAAAGATGTCTCTAGCTCCAACAGAAGTGATAGCAGAGGAGAAGGCTGTATCTTACATTGACCAGTTGAGGGGGAGAGTCAGGGAAATAGATGTGCAGTTGAAGCAGTTGGATGAGGATTTCAAGAAAGACAAGATAAGCGGTGACGAATATGCGCAGAAGAGACAGAGCCTTAAGCAAATCAGAGAAAGCCTCAAAGAAGAGCTGCACCGCATGGGTGTAGTAACCTAGCCAATGATCTTTTCTTCACTGATCTCTATTCCGCGTTCTTTCAGCGCATTGCAGAACAACTTGAAAAGCTCACCATTCATCCCAATCCTTTCTGGCGGAACAACGCCCTTTTCTTTCACGGCACCTTTGAGCATCAGCTGAGCAACTATTGATGCCGGGTAAGCCGTGGTTCTCGCCATTGCAGTTGTTCCACGTTTCTTGTCGAAATAGTCCAGTAGATGGTAAACGTATCGTGCTGGCTTGCCGTTCTTGACGCCGGAAACGTCAACTTTCAAAGCCACAACGTCCTTGACCTCTGGTTTCCAAAGCTTTTCCGCCAAGAGCTTTGCTGTGAGCCTTCTTGGTGACACGCTTATGCCGTTGCTCAACTCAACCTGCCTGTCTTCAAAGAATCCGAGGCCCTTTAGCA
>JBGOYR010000052.1:0-7021 GCA_041479765.1 Bathyarchaeia archaeon
CTTTTTGACACCGATTATGTTGCCAAGCTTGTCCTCTGCCACTTCGTCAACGTGTGGCTTCAGGAACTTCTTCATCAGACTTCGGACTTCTTCCTCTCTGCCAGCAACGCCAAAAGCGTTTGAAAGCTCCTCTAAAGTTTCAACGATAGTCATTGCAGACTCCTTCTTGAAGAGTATCTAGAATCATAGAATTGCATATTAAACGATTACGGTAGCCACGTCAAACCAAATGCTGAAACCTTGAACAAAAATGCTTGAGAAAGAAACAGTGAAGCTTTTATCAGGTTCCACAGAACTGAAGACTGTGATTCAATGCGAAAAACCGTGCAGCTGAGCATGATCGCCGTGTTTGCAGCTTTACATGCTGTTCTGTACCTCCTTCCGTTTGGGTTATGGCGGAACTTGGCAATCTACATAGCACCGATCGAAGGAATGCTCTTGGGTCCGCAGGTCGGCTTTTCCGCCGCGTTGCTTGGAAGCTCAGTCGCCAGAATGCTCAAACCTGATGATCTCTGGATGTTTGGCTTGATTGCGGAACCCGTCAGCGTCCTAATGGCAGGTTTTCTGGCAAGAGCCTTGTGGAAACCGGTTTTTGCAACCTATTCAGTGATGCTTCTTGCATACTTCGTTCATCCCTTTGGAAGGGCACTCCCGATCTGGACAGTCTTTGACATCTTGATCGGTCTGTTCCTCATCTATCCTGCTGCAAAATTCAGCCGGGGTTTCCCCGCGAAGGGTTTCAAACGCTTGTCGGCTTCTCTAGTTCTGGTCTCTTTTGTTTGTGTGGCTACGGACTCGCTTGTGAGAGTGTTCTTGCTTGTTCCATGCGGATTGTATGGACTTTTCTTTACGAGCTTCGAAGCACTTCAGATAGCCTTCATCCTTGGGGCTGCCAGTTCTTACATTGAAGACCTGCTCGTTGTGGCGATTTCGTTTCTTGTTGGTGTACCGTTAGTGGTGACGGCATTTAGCATGGGTATTCTCCGACGGAACGAGAGGAAATAGAAAGAAAAAGGGGTGTTTTTTCTACTGTGGCGGTGGTTGCTGTTGTTTTTGAAGCTCCAGAAAGTCGGTAAGCAGCAGAATTCCTTGTATAATGAGAAAGATCCCTACAATGAGGCCTAGTAGCGCTGGAACGACTATTATCACTATTCCGAAGACTATGCATAGAATAGCTAGGACAGGTTTGGAAATGGTTATGCCGATTCTTTTCAATCCCTTATCGATAACTTCCGTCAAATTCTTCTCACTCCGATACTGATAGTGAAGATAGGTCTCAGACTGTATTCAAAACGATCGAAAGCCATGTGCGATGAATGGCAATTCTTAAACGCGTACGCAAGACTAACAGCTAAGCTAGGTGTAGTCTTGACAGAACAGCCTTTCAAAAAGGTGTTCATTTTCCTAGACACAGACAAGCACGCGAGTTCATTCGACATACTAACAACAGTGGATATCTTTCCCAATGCTGAAATCCTGAAGTATGAAGATGTGACGGCTGAAGATGCTGAGAAGATAGTCTATGACGCTATGTTCCCAAGAGGACCGGAGGGAGCAAAACACACAAAAATCTTTATCAATGGACATGACTTCAAACGGGTAAACGAGATTCTGGAGCGAGCCCGAAAATGCATGTTCGCTCCTTTTGAGCCGGCAATAATTGTTGACCCGAGAGGTTCGTATACGACTGCCTCTGCTGCAGTTGCGAAGACTTTGGAGGTCTCACTTGTGAAGGGGCTTGGAGGCCTTGAAGGCAAAACAGTGACCGTGCTTGCCGGAACTGGACCTGTAGGCCAAACTGCATCAAGGCTCTATGCGTATGAAAAGGCCAATGTTATCGTGACTTCACGTGAACAAATGAAGGCTTCTTCCGTGGCGACAAAGATAAACGAGGAGGTTGAGGGCGAGAGAGTTCGAGGCGTCGAAGCCCAAGCGCCTGACGAAGTCGGGAAATCGATACAGAACTCAGAAATAGTCTTGGCTGCAGGTGCTGCTGGAACCATGCTTCTCCCTCTGGAAGTGCTCAAGATGTGTGGGAAGAACTGCAAGATCGTAGCTGACATAAACGCCATTCCACCATTAGGGATTGAAGGGTTGGAGTCAAACGCTGATGGCAAGGAAGTGTTTCCCAGTGTTTTCGGAATTGGCGCTTTGACCATAGGAAAACTCAAGAACAATATCGAAGCCGAGTTAATCCGAAGAGCCGCGGAAGAACCGAAGGGGATATTTGACTACAAAATAGCTTATGAGATAGCCAAAAGATCAATAACTGAAAAGCCCGTGGATAAGAAAAACGCTGAAAGCGAACCACAGAAGTATTGGCTGCCCTAATTCATAGTATCTTTGGTCTTCATGCGGTTTTGTCTATTTCCTTCCTCGAAGGCTTCAAGTCGTAATCAGGCACACATCTTGTCCAAAAGCCGTCGCATCTAACTCTGGGAATAACGTGCAGGTCCTGGGTTGCCTTTATTGCATCTTTATGGGCTCTTGCGTTTGCTGAAGCGGAATAATCCGAACGCTGTAAAGCATCCTGCCAGACCCAAGGCAGTTCCCATCCAATATTCTGGAACTACTAGGATTTTCCTACCATCCCCAAAATGCTTAGCTATTATGAAGTAGTCTTTGAGATCTACCTTACCGTCTCCGTTGACATCTGTTAGTGGATTCCAGTTTGGATCGCCAGGAATGGAACCGAAAGCCTCGCCAATCAAGTATACGTCCTTAAGATCCACTTTTCCGTCAAGGTTCAAGTCGTACATGAACCCATCCGCTTTGGCCAGCTGAATGCTAGCTGCCAACGTGCTTAGAACAAGAACCACTGGAACCATTACACGAACTACACTACTGCGCAAGTCTCCCTTCTCCCTAGAACTTACGACCGGCCTAAACTAATAAACACTTAAGGAATAATCCTACATAGCAGACCTATAGAAGAATAATAGATGAAGGAACGACTTGGCAACCAGTTGTTGAAGACAAACCTTGAATATGTGGCTGAAACAGTTGGCTTTGAGGTCTGTGAAAAGGGGTAGTAACAATGCAGTCCAGAACCTTCCAGTATTCAGCAGGATTAGGAACAACCATAGAGATTGATGATACTTTCGCAGAAATGTTTCCCATGTGGGCTGGTCGTGTTTTGATTACGGCTGATAGTGAGAGATGGGCTTTGACTGCGGCGCAAGTGGCAACAGGTTTGGCGACAAGTGTTATCATGTCGCCTGCGGAAGCTGGAATAGAAAGCGTTGTGTCGGCGGATAAGACTCCGGATAACCGCGTGGGCGTTATTATCCAAGTGTATAATCGAAACAGGTTCGATTTGAAAGCCCAAATGACGCTTCGCATAGGACAGTGCATAATGACCTGTCCCACTGCTTCGGCTTTCGACGCTTCGTCGAATGCGAAGAGGAAGATGAAGGTCGGTAGGAGCATTCGTTTGTTCGGTGATGGGTTTCAGAGAAAGGGCATGGTGGGGAAGAGGAAGGTCTGGAAGATTCCGGTGATGGAAGGCGATTTCGTTGTTGAAGACTCTTTCGGGGCTGTTGAAGCGATAGCAGGCGGGAATTTTCTGATCTTGGCTGAGAGTAAGCCTTCAGGGCTTAAGGCGGCTGAAGAAGCCATTAAGGCAATCAAAGCCAGTGCAGCTGAGGTTATCATGCCCTTTCCAGGAGGCATTTGTCGTTCGGGTTCAAAGGCAGGTTCATTGAAGTATAAGCTCACAGCATCCACAAATCACCCGTTCTGTCCAAAATTGAGGGAACTTGTGCCTGATTCGCAGATACCTGAGAACGTGAACTGTGTCTATGAAATCGTTGTTAATGGTCTGACACTTGAAGCAGTGAAGAAAGCTCTAAGCAAAGGCTTGAAAGCTGCTGCAAGCGGGCCCGGTGTTGTCAAGATTTCAGCTGGCAACTATGGAGGCAAGCTTGGTCCGTACAAAGCCTATTTGAAAGAGCTTCTAGAGCTGCGGTAGCGTCGTTTCCCAAACTCTTATTTGAGTCTTCATAATGTAGCTTATGACTAAATCGTATCAATGTGAAAGCAATTGAGTAGTAACAAGAAAACGTCATTGGAGCAGTTCAGGCTGAGAAAAACACTGGACACACTAGCCCGCAAGGAAGGACGCGGAACTGAGCTTGTTTCGCTTTATGTTCCTCCGGGCAAGCAGATAAGTGACGTTATGAACATGCTCCGGGACGAGTATGGCACGGCTTCAAACATCAAGTCCACGACCACTCGCAAGAACGTCATGGACGCCATTGTGAGGGTTCAGCAACGTTTGAAGCTTTTCAAGGAAGCTCCAGAGAACGGGCTGGTTATTTTCTGCGGAGCGATACCACAGAATGGTGCTGGAAGCGAGAGAATCGAAACCTACGTGATTGCTCCGCCTGAACCTATTCGAATATACCTCTACAGGTGCGATGCGCGTTTTCACACGGAGCATTTGCAGGAGCTTTTGAGGGAAAAGGAGACTTACGGCATTATCCTTGTTGATTCTTCAGCTGCCACGATAGCCACGCTACAGGGCAGAAGGATGGAAATAGTCAGACAGCTGACTTCAGGCGTGCCTGGAAAAACACGTGCTGGAGGACAGTCGGCTAGAAGGTATGAAAGGCTCAGGGAGATGAGGCTTCAGAATTACTTCACCCGCGTAGGTGTGCACGTAAATGAGATATTTCTGCCCATCGAGACTTTGAAAGGCATAATACTTGCTGGTCCGGGACCGACTAAGTATGATTTTGAGAAGGGTGAATATCTGAATTACATGTTGAAGAGCAAGGTGATTGACGTTATTGACACGGCCTATGTTGAAGAACAGGGCGTGAAAGAGGTTGTTGATAAGGCCCCTGAGATAATGCGGAAGATACGGTATATTGAAGAGAGGAGGATAATGCAGCAATTCCTCTATGAGATCGGGCATGATACTGGAATGGTTACTTACGGGGAAGAGGAGGTCAGGCGAGCTTTGGAGGCTGGCGCTGTTAGGACGCTGTTGCTTTCTGAAGGTATAGAGATTTCAAGAGTCACTGTGAAATGCAGTTCCTGTGGATATCAAGAAGAGCAAACCATGAAGAACCAAGTGTTGACGAGTTTCGAACAGAGCCTGTCAGGAAAGCCGTGCCCGAAGTGCAAAGTGCCAGCTCTGGCAGTGGCACAGACTGAGGAGTTGATAGAGAACTTTGCCAAGCTGGCTGAGTACACGAATACCGACGTGGAGATCATTTCTGGCGAGCCAGAAGAGGGGCAGATGCTGAAGAATTCGTTCGGCGGAATAGCTGCAATACTACGCTTCAAGACCAGTCAGTAGGATTGCTGCAGTGTTCGTGAGTGCTCAAAATCTGGGTTTCCTCATTGATCAGCGTTCTAAGCGATCTGTACTTTGCATGTGACACCAATAATCCTTACACTTTCACCGAATTCCTTGTTGATTCAGGAGTTTGAGTGCTGCCATTATTGCCCCTTGTTCTGCAAGCCTCCTGTTTTCTCCGCAACCTATTATGATGACATCGTTCTCTTCTGGATCTAGCTTGGACACCAGCATGTTGTGCAAGGACGAGATCCCTTTGAAAACATCCTCTTTACTGGTTGGCATGACGAGCTTGCTCCGAGAGAAAACCAGAGTAGTCGCTCCTGATGCTCCAGCCTTAAGCGCTGTGTCCCTTTGCTCGACACCTGTTCTCACTTCACGAGCCACGTCCTTCACGAGAACCGCAACGTTGAACGGTCCAACCGTAAGTGGGCTGTCAGGAATCTCAATTCCTTCACTAATTTTGGATCTTAAATCGGAAAATAGTCTCTTGCCACGTTCTGAGAGCCCGATTCCATGCCTTGAACAATCGACTATCTCTTCTTTTGATGCGTGTCTTAAGAGAGTCCTAATCGTGCCTTCTCCCAATTCAAGCTCTTTCGACAGCCTTATTCTGCCGACAGTTCCATAAGAACTGATTATTTCCAAAGCTTTGATCACTTGGGCCTCATTAAATGAAGGCGCGCGTCCGGGTGCGATCTTGTTTGCGATTCTTTCGACAACTCTTGGAAACTCCAATGTCAATGGTTCTCCATCATTCAGTGATTTGAGCGAATCACCAGTCTAGAGCTGTGTCTTCTGTTTTTAAGTTATTTGAGCATATCAGCTACTGTCAGTAGGAAACAAGAATATTCCGAGAGGATGTTGTCTGTTCTAAGTGGGGAATGGTGGCGGCCACGTCATGAAACTCTGGTAAGCAAAGGCAATTGTGTCTCCTCGATGAAGTATGTAATTTGCACATGAATATTCCGGAAGTACCCATTCTGATTTTTCAGTATCCCTGTACCAGTAGAGCCATCCATGTGTCGAATTGCTGACCAAGCCGTTTACGGACGTAACTAGTATTCCCAAGTCTCCTCCGTAGTCTTTGTACCTTATGTCTGCCACGGCAAGTATCGATGTGAACGCTGTTGAGCCCACAGGAAGCGCTGTGTTGTTATGCCAAACCTTTGTTCCATTGCCGTAGCTCACAAGTATGTTGACTCGCAAGGAGACAGATTCCATCACCTCAGAAAGGTTCCCCATTGCGCCAGAGAGGGCGTTGAATTCACTGGCGAGACTTCTGTATTCATTATGGTATATAGTGTATTGAGTGAAGTAGTAGCCAGCAGTAGCAGTGCCGGAAATCGCCCAGACCAGCATAGCCAAAACTACGTAAGTGAAAGCTCTTCTTTCCAAGTTCTTCCACCTCCTAGCAGTCTCTGCAAAGAGCTCGTGAGCGGCACAAAAACCGTTCCAAAAACGGCAACGTTAGATACAACATGCACCAGTGAGAAAAGGGCTCCTGAAATGAGTACGCTGGCAAAAGCAACATGGATAGGCATTCCAATCAACGTGTAGGATACGGCGACTCCAAAATTGGTGATTATGTCATAAACGAGCGTAAGAAAAGCTCCCAACACCGCAGCTTCAATGCATGACCTCGCGTCATATGAGCCGGTTCTAGCTCGCTTATACAGTCCACCTCCGATGCCAATCGTCACCATTCCAGCTACC
>JBGOYR010000053.1:0-6992 GCA_041479765.1 Bathyarchaeia archaeon
CGCGTGAGTAGACTTCGCATCTTGCTCCGCATGTTGGGCATTGCTTGTGCTCGCCGTTTATGTAGCCGTGTGTCGTGCATACGCTGAACGTTGGTGTCAACGTGAAGTAGGGTAGGTGGGAGTTCCACGCCACTTTTTTGACTAAGTCTACTGCAGCTTTCCATGAATGAAGTCTCTCGCCGAGAAATATGTGGAACACTGTTCCGCCTGTGTAGAGCGTCTGCACCTTGTCTTGATGCTCCAGTGCCTCAAACAAGTCACCCTCATAATCTACGGGCAACTGTGAAGAGTTCGTGTAGAATGGTTCTGCTCCTTTCGTCACGTGCCTCTCGTTGGCCGTGAGAATGTCTGGGTATTTGCGTTTGTCTATGCGTGCCAGCCTGTAGCTTGTTCCTTCAGCAGGCGTAGCTTCCAGGTTGTAGATGCTGCCAGTCTGCTCTTGGAAGTCAGAAAGCCTATCCCGCATGAATGTCAGCACTCTTACTGCAAAATCCAAACCTTCAAGGGTGGCAATGTTGCCTCCGAGCAGGTTCATGATAGCCTCATTCAACCCGACCAAGCCAATCGTGGCGAAATGATTCTTCCAGTACCTTCCTTCCTTCTCTTTGATATCACGTAGATAGTGCCTAGAATACGGGTACAACCCGTTCTCAGTGAACGTCTCCAAGACTTTCCGCTTGATCTCCAGGCTGTCCTTTGCAGTTTCCATCACGTTCTCCAAGCGTTCGAAAAACTCATCCTCATCCTTCGACAAATAGCCAATCCTCGGCATGTTCAGCGTCACGACACCAATAGAACCCGTCAACGGATTCGCCCCAAAGAAGCCGCCGCCGCGTTTGCGTAGCTCTCGGTTGTCTATTCTGAGCCTGCAGCACATGCTCCTGACGTCTTCAGGCTTCATGTCGCTGTTTATGAAATTCGAGAAATATGGCACGCCATACTTGGCGGTCATTTCAAAAACCTTCTCCGCAATCGGCGAATCCCAGCCAAAATCCTTCGTAACATTGTACGTAGGTATTGGGAACGTGAAAACTCTGCCTTTTGAATCGCCCTGACTCATGACTTCTGCGAAAGCCGCGTTGAACATGTCCAGCTCCGGCTGCATGTCGCCGTAAGTGTCATTGGCTAGCTTTCCGCCCACGATGGCCGCCTCGTTCTTCATAAAGTCCGGAACCGTCAAATCCAACGTAATATTCGTGAACGGTGTCTGAAAGCCTACTCGCGTGGGCACGTTCATGTTGAAGAAGAACTCTTGAATCGCCTGCTCAACCTCCTTGTAGCCTAGGTGGTCGTAGCGTATGAACGGTGCCAGAAGCGTGTCGAAGTTGCTGAACGCCTGCGCGCCCGCCGCTTCGCCTTGAAGCGTATAGAAGAAGTTGACTGCCTGTCCCAATGCTGTTCTGAACCGTTTGGCAGGTTTGCTTTCAATCTTTCCCGGAACACCGCCAAACCCGGAAGAAAGCAAGTCTCTCAGGTCCCAGCCAACGCAGTACGCGCCTAGAACGCCTAGGTCATGGATGTGCATGTCTCCTGAGAAATGCGCTTCGGCAATGTTCGGCGGATAAATCCGGCTTATCCAGTACTTGGCTATCACCGTTGAAGACAGGTAGTTGTTCAATCCCTGCAGCGAGTAGCTCATGTTAGAATTCTCTCTAACACGCCAGTCCTCAATCTCCAAGTACTGATCCACCATGTCAGCATCACTCAAAATCGCTGCCAGTTCCCTCTGGTCTTGATGCTGTTTCCTGTAGAGAATGTACGCCTTCGCGGTTCTCGCATTTCCATTCTCAATGAGCATCTTTTCAACTGAATCCTGAATCTCCTCAACCGTCGGAACGCCGTCCTCACCGAACCTTTTCCCAAGCTCTGCCAGAACGTGATCGCTCAGGCGTTTGGCTTCGTCGCGGTCTTTTCCGCCCACAGCCTTGGCGGCTTTCCAGATTGCGTTCGTGATGCGTTCCTGATCAAACGGTTCTAACTTTCCATCTCGTTTTCTGACGTATTTCATGTTTTTACCTCTTTGAGCAGTTTCTGGAAATCTTCAGGTTCTTCGAACTGCTTGTAGACCGAGGCGAACCTGATGTAAGCCACCCGGTCCAGTTTCTTCAGGTGCTTTATCACGATGTCTCCGATTTCCGTAGAGCTCGCTTCATCCTTCCCCAGAGCCATCAGATCCTGTCTGACGTGTTCCGCCAGTTCGTGGATCTGGTCCAAGGTTACCGGCCTTTTCTCGCAAGCCTTCTGCAAACCTCTAACGATCTTGTTAAGGTCGAAGCGTTCTAGCCTGCCGTCCTTCTTGCGAACCATCAGCTCGATAGTTTCTACATATTCGTATGTTGTGAAGCGCTTGCCGCAGTCGATGCATTCTTTGCGGCGTCTGGCGACGTTGTCGGGCGAATCTCTGGTTTCAAGAGTCTTTATGTTCTCAGACCCGCAATAAGGACACTTCATCGTTCTCCCCGAGGTGACACGCTCTTCACGTTATCGTAGCGTTTAGTCGCTAAAAGGCACGCTGTATCTAGCGTCTCAATATATAAGCCCTTTTCACTGCTATGTACAAATACACAACCAACCATCATGAGGAAATATGATAACCATACACACAATAAACGTAATTATAACATGTCAAAATGTGAACTTCTGACCAAAAGAACCTCAAAACAAAGACATGCAAACATGCTTAACACTTTCCTAAGAATTGCTGGGAACTGTCTTCATACTAGCAGTTCCCGACCCTTTTTCTCAGTATAAGCGACCATCTTCTCTCAGCCGCCTTCCGAAACCCAAACCTGTAGTAAAGACGCTGAGCAGGAATGTTGCCCTTCAAGACCGAAAGCTCCAACCACTCCTCATTCATCCTCCTGCACATTCCCTCAATCCACCCCAACATGGACCAGCCTACTCCAAACCTTCTACACAAAGGAGAGTCAGCAAAACTTCCAATAACGATCGCCTTATGCCTCGTATTCAAGACAAGAATGCCAACTATCCGCTTTCCAAGCCTGACGAAAAACCGCTTTCCTCTGAAGTGGGCAATCTCGCCGACCAGAATATACGGGATGATGAACGACAGCATCAGTAGTGGAGGATTGCCAAAGACGAGGGCTTTTCCCCGCTCGCTCGCCGCGAAGAAACGAAACTCCAACAAGTTGAAGAGCGGATGCTGAAAACTGCTCACGGGCTCAATCTTGAGGAGTCCGTGAAGGTTCTTCAACCTAACTACCCCTTTTGTAAGCCCCTTTATGCCGTTTTATTCAGGTTCGTTCTGGCAATGCCAGACACTGCGAACACAATGCAAGACAACAGAACCACAAAAGCAAGTGTAACGAAAACGCCGACGTACTGCAAGCTTGTGGCAAGTGTGAAGCCGCCGATTATCGGGCCAAGGGTCTGTCCAATATCCATAGTAGTGGCAAGGAAGCCCATGGATGTGCCGACGCGTTCCTTGGGCACAAGCTCGCTAATCAGTGGGGATGTGGAAGCCGTTACGGTGGCGAAGCCGAACCCGTACATTATGGCGAGCAGGATAAGAACTGTGAAGTCGGCTATGAAAGGAATCGCCAGCAAAGTGAGTGCCGAGATCAGGGAACCTGCTATTATGGGGATTCGCCTGCCTGTTCTGTCTGATATTCTGCCCATGAAAGGTCTCACGAAGAAAGCCACTGCAATCAGGCTCGTCCCGATCAAGCCTGGTATCAGCAGTGTGTAACGAAGGTGTTGAGTCAGATAGCCAGTGAGGTAGAATTCAAACGCGCCATAGGCATAGTACTGGCTTGCCTGAACCAGACTCACGACCAAAGCGCCACCGTTCCCAATGACTGTTTTCCAGCCATCAAGTATTCGCCTGCTTGTTTCCTTTGTTTCAGGTCGCGTTGTGTCAGTTGGCTGCTTTCTTTCTACAAGAAAAGGCAGAGCCATGATGAGCGCCGTGACGCCTGCTACGCCCACTGCCAAGTACAGCACGTGAAAGTTCGTGTAGGGAATCCCGCTGTTCGTTGAAACAAGAATAGACGCGCCCAACGTAGGCGCAATCAATCTACCCACGTACGTGGCTGACGTGAAAAGCGATATGCGTTCTCCCCGCTTGGTTGGAAACAGTTCAGCTATTGAAGCTTCAGCAACTGGAACAAAAATGGCCGTCGCAAACCCGTGGTAGAACCGGACAAGGATGAGTTGCCACCAAGCAGTTATGATAAGGTAAAGGAAAGGAGCTGATGCAAAAACGAAAGCTGCTAGAAGCAGGAACCTTCTCCTGCCGAAAATATCCGAAAGAGAAGCAGCAGGCAAGCTAACCAGGATTCCAGGAATCGTTGATGCGGCGGCAACAAAGCCCCCCCATTCTGTAGGCGTTCCTAGGCTTGCGGAAAAAGGATTCAGAGCTGGGCTTTTGGACATCGTGGAGCTCAGGATTGCGAAGACTCCCATTACGCAAAGAGTCCAGAAGACTGCTCTCCCAGCGTATCCAACAGTGTTCGTCATTGAACGAACCAGCTTGAAGTCCTAACTACTACATCCAAGGGTTAATAAGAGTGAAGGAAAGAGTGTCGCACTCCACGCCTTAACAGAAGGCCTTCTTTGCCACACATCCCTCAGCACAGCGTGAAGGGCATCCATCACCAACAATCGATCTTTTCGACAGGAAGAAAAATGAACTCTGCTTCAGGGTCTACTAATCTCTTAATCAGCCATGGTCATGTTTTTCGATCTACATCACATATTCACGGGTCACCCACTTTTCATTCCTTCCACCCTTTCCTTCGTCACACTGTGAAAACGCATCTTGTTAGAACTTTGCAATCTCGCTTCATCGTATTCTGAGGTAAGTAAGCAACTCTCGGTCCGTGAAGAAGATAGTCAGTAGGGTTTAAATGCTGACTTGTAGAACTATTCTGTTCAAGATTGCGGTAGGGTCTGATTTGGAAAGTCTGAGAGCTTCAAGAGTGGAAAGTTTCGAGTCTAAGCCGTTAGTTGCTTCGCCTTCGTCTTCTGTGTCTGAGATCATAGGGATTCTGCAAAGCAATGAAGCCTATGAAGCATTCATTGAAGAAGGCAACAAAACGGGCATAGTTACCATGAGGGATATCCTGAAAGCTCCGGACATATCTAACATGAAAGCCTCCTCAATTATGACACCTATCGCCAAGCTCTCCCCGAACGAGACTGTCGGAAAAGCAGCGAGGCTCATGAGCGATTACCGGTTGAGAGCATTACCCATAGGCAGAGAGAGAAAGATTGACACTGCAATAACGATTCAGGCTGCATGTCAATCGCTCTTGTCTATCAAAGAGTTTGGACAGGTCCGCATAGACAAAATCATGAAACGAGACCCAATAGCCGTCGACAAGAACGATTCAATGTCCAAGGCTCGTAGCTTGATGGTGAAGCACGAAATAGATCACCTGCCTGTTCTCGATTCTGGCAAGCTTTGCGGCATTCTGCTTTCAAGCCAAATCGTTCTTTCGCTCTTTCCAAGAGAAAGACTGCACAAAGGCACTCTCAGCGGCGAAACCGCAGGATACTCAGACCTCAAGGTCTCAGGACTGATGGACACAGACGTGCTCATTTGTGGGCCTGAAGAAAAAGCTTCGGAAGTCTTGAAGAAAATGATACAGCAACGCAAAACCTACGCCATCGTGAAGCTATGGGATGAGCTTCAAGGCATAGCGACCTACCGAGACTTCGTCGGCTTCATAGCTGAACCTGAAGAACTTGACGTTCCCGCCTACATAGTCGGGCTACCGAGCGACCCGTTCGAGGCTGAGCTGGCGCGAATGAAGTTCATGAGAGAAGCCAAGACCCTGCGCAGATCATTCCCAGACATAGAGGAGATTCGGGCAGCAATCAAAACAAAAGAAGTGTCGAGTGGCAAGCGAAGATACGAGGTTAGCGTCTCGATCAAAAGGGTTGGTAAGGTCTACGCCTACTCCGGGGAAGGGTGGGATCTGCCTATGGTGTTCGACGAAATCTGCAGCAAGATGAAGAGACTGTCCACAGACAAACCCGACAGACGAAAAAGAGAAACCATAAGAAGACCCTCTTAAGCACGGAACGTGCGTTCTTCCCAGTGTTCTTGTCGTGAGGAGCTTTTCGATTGTCAGACAATGAGTTCACCTTTCAACACTTGGAAACCGACCAAGACATTCAAGAAAACCTGGAAATCATGCGGAAAGTCTTCGGCCAGAACACGGGCGTAGACCTTATGGTCAAGAAATTCCTCTACAAACACCCCAAGATGACGCTGAAGAACCACTTCATCATCAAGCACCATGGCAAGACGGTTGCCACGCTCAACTTAATTCCTCTCGACTGGTGCATCGGCGACATTCCGTTGAAAGTGGCTGAGATGGGCAACGTGGCCACACTTCCTGAATATCGCAACCGGGGACTTATCCGAAGACTTGTACAGGAGTATCACAAGGAAGTGGCAGAACAAGGTTTCGACTTGTCTGTCATAGAGGGAATACCTTACTTCTATCGCCAATTCGGATATGAATACGCGCTTACACACGACGAAGAAACGACGATCTCGCTAGAAAAGCTCCCAGAATTCGAGTCCAACCTTAGGATTCGCCCTTTTAATATCAAGGACATCCCGAAAGCCATGAAACTTCTCGCCCAATCCCAGAGCAAGTTCTGTGTTCACAGCGTTCGCGACGAGCAAATCTGGAAGATGCAACAAGAAACTGGCTTGGCAGGTGAATATGGCTTCGACGGGTATGCTGTCGAGGAAAAAGGTGAGATGACGGCGTACTTCCGAATAACCTGCAGGCTTGAGGAGAAAGAGCTGATTCTCCGAGAAGCCACGGATGCAGACTATCTGACGACCATGACAGTTCTCAGCTTTCTGAAAAACACTGGCAAAAAGCACGGTATCGAAACCCTGATCGCCCGTACAAGCTACTGTGACCCCACAGCAAGGATTCTTGCAACCTTAGGCGCAGAACGACAGGTGCCTCCTTATGCTTGGCAGATACGCGTCACAGACTACGTCA
>JBGOYR010000054.1:0-6961 GCA_041479765.1 Bathyarchaeia archaeon
CAGAAACTCCATGAGATGAGGCAAAGCGGTTTCAGCTTCCTCAACCAACACGCTCAGCTCGGAATCGTTCACGATAACATCTTTGACCTGATTTAGTCCTTTGATCTTTTGAAGGAACTCTTCAGTGACTTTGGTGTTTTCCAAACTGAATAAGATGATCTCTCCACCGATAGAATGTTTAAGCTCTTCTGCAGAGCCTAGCTTCACTATTTTCCCCCTGTTGATTATAGCTATCTCGTCAGAATACAGGTCAGCTTCATCCATGTAATGCGTGTTGAAAAACACCGTGACTCCATACTCTTTCTTGAAAGAAGTAAGCCTCTCCCAAACCACTTTCTTGGCAGATGGATCCAACCCGATGGTCGGCTCGTCCAAAAACATGATTCTAGGCTTGATCAACATGGCACAAGCAATCTCAAGCCTCCTAACCATCCCGCCAGAATAAGTGCCTACGAGATTGTTAGCCACTTCATCCATTCCCATGCTTTCCAACGCTTCGTTAATGGTCTTTTTTCTTTCCTGAGATGGAATGCCGAAAATCTTGGCGTAGACAAGAAGGTTCTCGTAACCACTCACGTCAACCCAGACACTCATCTCTTGAGGAACGTAGCTGATCAGTCTTCTAACCTTAGAACCTTCACGAGCCACGTTCAACCCGAAAACGTACGCCTCGCCAGATGTCGGCCTAAGCTGAGTGGTGAGAATCCTTATCAAAGTGGTCTTTCCAGCACCATTCGGACCGAGCAGGGCAAAAACCTCGCCAGCCTCGACTTTAAGATCAACTCCATCCAAAGCCCTGGTCTTGCCTTCGTACACCTTGACGAGATTCCTGACATCGACCGCAACCTCCATTGAAGTCGTCTCCAGCCGCACTCCAGTCGGTTATTTGAGTATCATCTGAACAAACTTTTCAGGAACAAACTGCTCCAAATCATCACACTGCTGTCCAACACCGATAAACAATATAGGTTTTTTCGTCACATACGTCACGCTCAAAGCTGAACCGCCCTTAATGTCCGCGTCCACTTTCGTCAATATTGTAGCGTCGATGCCGACGCTTTTATGGAATTCTTCAGCCTGCATGACTGCATCATTTCCTGTAAGCGAATCCACAGTCAAAACAGTCAGGTCAGGCTTCACGATACGTTTGACTTTGGCAAGCTCGCTCATTAAGTTCTGGTTGGTCTGCATCCTCCCAGCAGTGTCAATCAACACCACGTTTATTCCATGAGCCTTCGCGTGACTTATCGCATCATAGGCAACTGCCGCCGGATCTGCACCGTAGGTATGCTTAATCATTCGGATGCCTAGACGCTTGGCATGCTCTTCCAGTTGCTCAATAGAGCCTGCTCTGTACGTGTCGCTGCAGGCAAGCACGACTGAGAAGCCTTTCTTGTTGAAAAAATGGGCAACCTTCGCTATCGTCGTAGTTTTTCCAGTTCCATTTATTCCCACGAAAACTATGAGTAAAGGCTCGCCTTTCTTGCGTTTCTCTTCAGCGGCCTGCAGCAGGTCTATGCTACCATTGGTCTGCATGATTTCTAGCAGAACGTCGCGCAGGTTCTTCTCCACGATTTTCTTGCGGTCCTCAAGCCTTTTCACCTGGACTCCATTGAGGCGTTTTTCCATTTCGTCGCATATTCGGTCTGCAACCGGAAAGGCCACATCATTTTCTACAAGGTTGATCTTGAAATCTGAAAGCAGGGGGTGCAGGTTTTCGCTCTTGAGTTCGGTTGTGGTTACTTTGGTTACGAGCCCTTTAAGTCCGGATTTGAGCTTCTCAAACATTTCCCGGAGCTTTCTCCTCTCTCATCTCGGCCACAAGGCTTTCAAAGCTCTGCCGATCGCTTTTGATCTTCTCAACAACTTGCGTGAACTGCTGCTGAAGCGACATCCTAGTTTTGTCAAGATCCTCCAAACGTTTCTTGACCATATCCTTTACTTCAGGAATCGTCTTCTCAACAGATACACCCGCGCCCACGCCAACAATGACTTTTTCAGTGTTTCCGAGTTTGGCTTTGACGTAGGAGCTGCCGCCTATTGGCACTAGAAGTTCGGAGCCTTCCTTCTCCTTTTCTAGGCCTTCCAGTGTCATGTTGGAATAAGTCAGGTCAGCAATGACTGTGTTCACCATGCTGATTCGGGATTGAACAGCTTCAGCCGTCTGTTCCAAATAGCGCAACTCGACGCTGAGCTTGCGGATTTCCTCCTCGCTTTTATTCTCCAACTTTCTCTTCTCCAACAACCAGCTTCTTTAGAAGTGGATTCTCGATTTTGTCGGGAGGAACCTCCTCGACGCTGACAATCTTGATGTGAACACGCTTCACACGATGCTTGCTGCCCAATTCAGCGTAAACCTTTTCCAAAGCGTGCTCAGGCTTGTCTGCCACCAACTCTTTCTTAAAAACAGTTTTCAAGTTAGGCTTGCGAATTTCACCCGTTACTCGGAATACTTTCATGCTCAACTTCCTCTTGCACAACATCCAGAGCATGTTCTATTATAAACATTTCTGGACCGGTTGTCATGGAACCAGCAACGGCCGCATAACGATTTCCAATCAAACCCGTCCCAGCGTAGGGAATGCCACAGTTGACTGAACCAACGTCAACCGGAACCTTCAAAACATCCTCCAAAACCTTACGTTCATCATCCTTCAGCAAAGGATGCGCAATCACTCCCTTGTTCGTGGCAACCGCCAACGACCCAACATAAGGCAACCCCGCAATCTCGCTTGGCACGACCTCAACACCCAACGTTTCAGCGATCAAGTTGACGTCAGGCGTTTTCAGCCTAGGATCAACGATTGCTCCGCGGTCATTTGCCAGAACAATGTTTCCGTAAGCAGTTCTCTTTGTCTCCATAATTGTCATGTTTCCCTTGAAAACAGATTTAAGAGCTTCAATTTCCGCTTCCTGCACAAAACTGGGAAGCAAGATGCCATTGGAGTTCGCGTAGGCAAGGGCGCCAACGAGAACTGAACCGCCTATGCTCGAGTGGATTAGCTTGACTTTGAGCCATTCTGCTATCTTTTCAGCTTTCTTCAAAAGAACAAAGCTCGGTACGATGACCATCTTGTCGGTGGCAAGTGAGTAGACGCCTATGTATGGGCTCCCGACTATGTCACTCAGGTAAATGGCCAAGTGGCTAGTCGCCTTCAGCCAAGTAAACCGTTACATTGCCGTCCTTGTCTTTCGCTGCTCTCACGCGAATGTTTCGAGGAGGCTTCTCGATTCCCCTAGCCCACATTTTACGGTTAACCTCTTCGCTGATAGTGAGGCTACTGGGTTCTTCTTCCTCTTCTCCCTCTTCCGGTTTCTGCGTCTTTAGTTTCATGTGTTTAATCATAAAACTTCTGAGAATCCGCACGGCTCTCGGCGCTCTCTTGTTGGCAGGCATGATCCAAGCCTTGCTCAAAGGAACCGTGTAAGTTCTCTCTTCAACTATTTCCTCTTCTTCCTCTTCCTTCTTCTTCCGCTTAGGCTTTTCAGCCTCAGGAGCCTTTTCTTCAGTCTCTGCTTTTTCCTCTTCTAGAGGTTCTTTCTCTTCTTCCTCAAGCTCCTTCTCCAAGCTTTCTACTACTGACTCTTCCTCTTCTGCAGCCTCAGCTACCTCTTCCTTTTCCTCTTCGGCTTTGACCTTTTCTTTCTTGTCTTCTTCTTTCATCGGCCGATTCCTCCTAAGGCTTCAGCTTGCTGGTTCGCCAGTTTCTCCTCTTAGGGTGAGTCCTGAATTTTCCCGCCGTCCTTCCTATTACCCATGTTGGAACAGCTTTCCTCTGTTTTCCTGCTCTTGCAAGCCTCCGTTTTTTGGCTGTTGGCTTGTTTCGCGTCATTTTTCATATCCTTCTTATTTTTGTTTCACGCCTGCGTCCTTGAAGTTGAACGAGCACCTGCTTCAGCTGCTCGTCCCTCATCGGAATCGGCAGTTTTCCCTGCTGCGCCAGCTGAATCAGCTGTAGCTCAAGCTGCTCCGTGAACTCGGGCTTGATCATCTTCAGGTTCGTCAGCCTCTGCCTAGCTTCAGGAGACAGTATGTTCCTTAGCAAAGCTTCCTTCTGAGTCTCCAACTGCTGCTGCATCTGTGTCTGTTTCTGCTCGTCAGCCATCTGGCGCTGAAGCGCTGCCAGTTTCTTGCGGCGAAGCTCTACCAGCTCGTCGTCTGACACGCTAGTCACCTTTGTACTTGGCTAGTTCAGGCATCTCCTTGGCCAGTTCCTCAGCAAGTTCTTGGAGGAGCTTTCTTCCTTCTTTGGTGACTGTTCTACCGCGTGGTCGGGTCGTTTGAATGAACCCCGCGGCTTCTAGCTGCTGCAAGGCTTTCCTTATGTTCGATCCGCCCGACTTGAACACATGTTCTCGTGTAACGGTGAAACCTTTCCTGCCGCCATAATCAGCCCTTAACTTCTCCAAGCCTATCGGGCCGTGGACGTAAACTTTGCGCAATATTGAAGCAGAGCGAACATACCACCAGTCGGGGTTCTGCGGCTGCTTTTCCACATGTGAACCTGTTTTGGCAACGCTTGCCCATGGCGGCGGCGTTACTGAGTCAACATTGTCCTTCAGGTACTTGGCTACTTTTTCGATGAACTTCGGTGCTGGCACATCGCGGGGAGTTATCAAGGCGCATTATCCTCTTGACTTTCCTTCAGTAAAAACATGAAGCCAAATATAAAGGCTTTCACTTTTTGCGACGCTTGTAAAGCATGAAAGTGTGACCCCGAACATCGACCAGCGATGATTCAGTCTGCATGGCACATTGCGTGGCAATCTGCTTAGCTTCATCACCCTTCAGTCCGGTCTTCAAAATCTTGACCTTAACCATCTTGTTACTGTTCAATTGCCTCATAATCTCTTTGAGCACTTCAGGCGAAGCGCCATCCTTGCCTATACGCACGGTGGCACCTGCTTCGCTCAAAGCGCGTTTGACGAAACGTTTCTTTCCAGCCGTAATTTCACTCACGTTCAAGTTTCTCCTTCTTCTTCCTAAGCGGTATCCTTGTTTGACCGCCACATGCTAGGCATGTGATCACCACGTGGGGCTCTCTACGTTGTTGAATTCGCACACGACTGTTCACACCGGGCAAGATAAAGCTTTTACAGTGCCTGCAAACCTGACGCCTGTATTCTTTTGGCAAGCGAAGCTTAGCTGCCATGGCGATTTTCCGAGCCAAACTGACGTAGCGTTGCGCCAAAGCAGAATCGTCGTGAATGGTCTCACTTGCTAGACTGAAAAGCGTTCGAACACGCTGCAAGGCTATGCGTCTGGTGTCAGCATCCATTGCGTGACTCAGTTCTCCGACAGGCAAATTGTACTGGTCCCTAATGAGATTAGCCTTTCGCGAAGGCTACGCATGACGGATAGCCAGATGGAAAAACGTAAATCGCCAACAATGTCTCCAATCTATGAGGAAGATAATGCAGCCCCGCGTTGTCATGCTGGTGGATTTGGATTACTTTTACGCCCAGTGCGAAGAGAAGAGAAATCCCGCTATCAAGGAAAAACCTGTAGTCGTGTGCATGTATTCAGGCAGAAGCGAAGACAGCGGCGCTGTGACCACCGCCAACTACATAGCCCGAAAGTACGGCGTGAAGTCGGGGATACCGATTTTCATTGCCAAGAAGAAGCTGGAGGGCATTGACGCTGTCTTTCTGCCTGCGGACTTTGAACTTTATGAACAAGTATCGAACAGAATAATGACCATTTTGAAAGACTATGCAGATCGGTTCGAACAGGTCGGGATAGACGAAGCGTACTTGGATGTGAGCCAGAAGGTTGGTGGTGACTTTGAGGCAGCAAGACAGCTAGCTCAAGACATCAAGAACGATTTGAAGGCCCGGGAAGGAATGACTGGTTCCATCGGCGTAGGTCCCAACAAGCTCATCGCCAAAATCGCTTCTGACGCCCAAAAACCTGATGGATTGACCGTTGTTAAACCTGAAATGGTTGAAGGATTTCTGACGCCCCTTCCAGTTGATCGTCTCATAGGCGTTGGAAAGAAAACAGTAGAGAAAATGCAGACTCTCGAAATCAGAACGATCGGCGAACTTGCGCGGTACGACGTTCAGAGATTAATCGATGTTTTCGGCAAAAGCTTGGGAACCTACTTCCACTGTGCCGCATCAGGGGTTGATGATGATCCTGTGCAAGAGCGGGGCGAGACTGAATCAGTAAGCAGAATCGCTACGCTGAAGGAGAACACACGCGAGTTGCCCAGAATCCTCGAAAAGACTGACGAACTGTGCAAAGACGTTCACGGCGGGCTTATACAACGAGGGGTGACTTTTAAGACCGTTGGAATATACGTGGTGATGGCTGACATGAGCGTTTACAACCGATCCAGAACGCTTGAAAGCCCGACAGACAGCTTAGAAGTGCTGAAGAGCACTGTAAAAGAGCTTTTTGAGAGATTTCTTGATCAGTCTGAACTTGAGGTGCGAAGAGTGGGCGTTAGAATTTCCGGTTTTATGCGAACGCAGAAAAGCCAGAAATCACTAACAGAATTCCTGCAGCCGCCTTGAGCATTTCAATGGAAAACCTTAATCTCAACTACTCAAACCTTATTCCTTGTCGGAACAGGCATGTCATCCACACAGAAAGACGAGGGACGATTACCTCCGGGTCAAATGCCCATTAAGCGGATTCTGCGATGGGGCGAAGATCACCCAGGCATTACGAGCGCTATTCCCAAAATCGATCTGCGAGATTGGGTTTTGGTGATAGATGGTGAAGTTGAGAAGCCGCAGAGGCTTGCTTGGGAGGATTTCGGGAAGCTTCCGATGGTTGAGTCGGTGAGCGACTTCCACTGCGTTGAAGGCTGGAGCGTCCTCGACTGCCGATGGGAAGGAGTCAGGTTCAGAAACATAGTGGATTTGGTGGAGCCCAAGAAGGACGCGAAATACGTCATGTTCGAATGCGCAGACGAATACACGACCTCCTTTGCGCTGAAAGAGTTTGATGGCG
>JBGOYR010000055.1:0-6882 GCA_041479765.1 Bathyarchaeia archaeon
AAGGAAGGCTCTGTCACTCTAACCGACGAAACGCGAACTTTTCGTTCATAGCACAAGCTTGTCATCTTTGGAACCCAAGCCTCGCCAATTGAAACATAAGCCCTGTACTTGCCTTTCTCCAAGGGCATCAACTTCACTGTGCCCGGAATCCTGTTGAGTTCCTCTTGAATCTCAGCGCCGTTTTCCGTTTGCTCCAACTCCAGTTCCACTATATCGCCGCCTGTAATCTTATCCTTCAAATTATGAACTGTGTCGCAAACGATGCTTTTTCCTTGATCAAGAATCGTTACCCTGTCAGCCAGGTATTCCGCTTCGCGCACTTCATTTGTGGCAACCAGAACCGTTGATCCCTTTTCTCTCAGTTGAAGTATCTTTTCCCAGATTGTGCGTTTTCCTCGTAGGTCTACTTGGCTGCTCGGCTCATCAAAGATTGCGAATTTGGGGCGCTGTATCAACAGTTTGGCCACTTCCACTCTTTTGGCTTGCCCACCCGACAGGTGCATGAACAGCTTGTTGCGGGCATCCCAAAGCTCCAATTCTTTGAGAACCTGTTCTATCATAGTGTTGCTTTCGCCTTTCTTGATGCCGCACATGGCAGCATGAAAGCGGAGAATCTCGGCCGGTTTGTGTCGCCAGAAACCTCTTGCATCCTGAAAAGAAATACCCAAGATCTGACGAACCTTCGTCGGATACTTGGTTACGTCCAAACCCATAACTTTCGTAGTGCCGGATGTGGGTTTGAGAACGGTGGCAAGAATCAACAGAAGCGTTGTTTTTCCTGAGCCATTCGGTCCTAGCAGAACCATGATTTCCTCTGGGTTAACCGTGAAGTCGAGGCCTTTAAGCGCATAGGCTTTGCCATATCGTTTAACCAAGTTCTGGGTTTCGACGGCATACATGAGGGTATGTTTCCTTCTGACAATTTGCCCCTGAAAGAATCAATGAAGACATATAAAAATGATGCGCACACGCTTGGGTCTTGAATTCGGTAAGGTTCACGTTATGAAATTCACTAGCCCCGCGTCTTTTGCCGAACGAATAGCTCTCACAGCTTCAGCTTCGGTTAGTTTTCTGCGCAATTCTGGGATTTCATGAGCTCGCCATTCTGGCCTGTACTGAAACATAACGTTGACGCGGGTTTCTACGCCTAGATTTTGAGCTATCCAGTCCAGAATCGGTTCTGTGCAGCATTCAAGATGATCGGACAGAACCAGAACGCGAATTATCAACTCACTATTTCGCTTAGCCTTTAGATGATTACGGGTGCATTCTTCCCAGTAGTTCGCTGCATCAGAGATTCTTGCTGCACAGTCACCCGGCCCATATTTGAAATCTAGAAGACAGACGTCGGCGAATCCTGCGAGCAGATTGGCTGTTTCAGGGCTGTAGTAGCTGTTTGAGTTCCATACGACGGGCACGTTCGAGCTCATGTTTTTGAATGTTGTGAGCCATTGCTGAAGCCAAGGGGTTGGTTCTCCGCCCACAAGGTTAGCATTTCTGCATCCGTTCATGCGTAGCCTTTCAACTTCCTTGGCAAGTTGCTCCGGTTCGTAAGTCTGTCCCTCTTCCATCCATTGCGAAATTGTCCAATTCTGGCAGTGTTTGCACCTCATCGTACAGCCCATAGTGAAGATCGTGCCAGAAGGCACGAGTTCAGGTTCCTCGCCCATGTGTTCGAAAATGCTCGAAACCGCCATCTCAATGCCACATTTGCAGTAACCCAGTTCGTCTTTGCATCTGTTGACTCCACATCTTCTGGTGCAAAAATGACAGTCGGAAAGCATTCTTGTCGCGATCTCGATCTTCAAATCTAGATAAGACGTTTGGGATGCCGGTGAGCCATTTGCTTCTCTGAAGCTTTCATCGGCTTGTCTTTCGATGTTGCAGAACTCCTTGGTTAGTTCTGCATGTTTTTGCCAAAGCTTTTGTGTCGAATCTGTTTCACTGAATTCTGCTGGAACTCTTTTGGCGATGAGGAATTTTGCTGGTTTTTCATCTTGCATGACTGAAAAGTATCGGTTTAAGCTTCTTTTTGCCATCTCATCGTGAAGAACAGCTTGGGCGTCTGGGCGGAGAAGCTTCCACATTTATAATCAGTTCTACAGGGCGCTTTGCCGTTAGAATAGGGCGAATGGATAGCTGTGTCCGCCCGGATTAAGCTTGCCTCTTATCGGAATCTCTGTTCCGCACACTGGGCAGCGCATATCCTTGACCAGATTCCACCTTACAATCTCAAAAGCGTACCGCTTGATCAGAAGCTCGTTGCAGTTCGGGCAGTAGGTGTTCTCGCTCGGGTGGCCGGGAACGTTGCCGATGTAGACATAGTGCAGCCCAGCGTCTTTCGATGTCATGCAGGCTTTTTCCAGGGTCTCTATGGGAGTGGCTGGTGTCGTGGTTAACTTGTAGTCGGGATGAAATCGTAATAGATGAAAGGGTGTGTCCTTGCCTAAGGCATTCTTTATCCATGTTGCAAGCTCGTTTATTTTTTCAATTGAATCTCCTATCTTTGGGACCACCAGGTTCGTTATTTCTATGTGGATGTCGTTTCTCTTCATTTCCTGCAAAGCTTCAAAGATCGGCGTTACTGATGGAACGGCTGAAAAGGTCTTGTAGAATTCCGGATCTGCTCCGCCCTTGAAGTCTACTGTGGCTGCATCCAAATAGGGCGCTATAGTCTTAACTGCCTCTGGGGTCATGTACCCATTCGTCACGAACGTGTTGAAGAATCCCACCTGCTTAGCCAGCTTCGCAGTGTCATAAGCGTATTCGAAGAATATCGTTGGCTCCGTGTACGTGTAGCTTATTCCTGTGCACGCATTGTCTCTTGCAGCCTTGACAACTTCTCCAGGTGGGAAGTTCTTGCCTGCTACATTCTTGTCTTGGCTTATCATCCAATTATCGCAGAACTGACAACGGAAATTGCAGCCCATCGTGGCGACAGACATGACCAATGCGCCTGGGTTGAAATGTGAAAGTGGCTTCTTCTCGATAGGATCCACGGAAGCCGAGATTGCTTTGCCATAAACCAACGAGAAGAGTCTTCCATCCTCATTTTTCCTTACTAGACAGAAACCTGTGCCACCATCGTTTATGAGACATCGCCTTGCACAGAGGTTGCACTTTACTTTCTTACTTTCTGCTCTTTCATAGAGCATGGCTTCGTGTAATGACATTAACGTGCGCTCCATCAGATTCTCTAGGCTGTACGGCGTTAATATGATTTACTTGCCTACAGTAGCGTTAGCATTTTCCTTTATTTCAAAAACAAAAGGCTGTGCAGGGGTCTTTACGTCCAGTTCTATGCTTAACAAGCCTTCAAGAAAACCTGCCCAAATCTCAGCTTGATCCACAAAAGGAGTCTTTATCAGCAGGTACTTGTCTTTCAAATAGAAGTCGCCGAAACCTTGAACCCGAAGGCGTTTGAAAACATCCGACCATTTCTGGCGATCCGTCGTTTGAACGTCAATAGTGGTTTCTATCGAGACTTTCATGGCTTCGCCCATTTTTCTGCCGATTTCCCGCCATCTTTCTTTTGGAGTGTTTTGAATCAGAATATTGATCAGCTCGACGTTCACGAAAGCGATTCGACTTATTCCGCAATAGTACTCACCTGGAAAACGCCAGTCATAAACCATCATGCTTCGGTAGACATCAAGCATTTTGGAAATGAGCGGTTTGATGCCAGGTTCCTTTCCCTCGCGTATCAGGGAGTCTATGAATTCTCTTTCCTCTTTCTCCAGGATTATTGTCGTTCTCTTGGCTGATTCATCATTCTTCCGTATAAGTTCCTCAAGCTTCTTCTCTTTCTCTTCTTGCATATCAAGTATATCTGCTAGCATATTTTATATGCTTTACTGGCTTTTGAGTGCGACCGAACAGTTTTTAACATCGATTGGAAGGATTCTTCTACTGCCAATGACGAGTTTACCGGTCTGAAAAGTTGATGAACCCTAGGGTATCTGAGGCAAAGAAGCAGCTTGGAATCGCTGCTAGGAAACGATCTTCTTTCTCATGAGAAACAGCAGGAAAACCAATCCAACAACGAAAATTGCGAATCCGGTGCCCATCGAAACAAAGTAGTCTAAGTCGGCTATATTTATGAGCGCATAAATTATGTATGTTGGCCCGGCAAACATCATCAAAGCCGCCACTAATATTAGGAAAGTCTTCTTTACTGGGTTCTCTCGGATCATGTGTTCACATTCCAATGGTGATCTAGATTTGGCGTTTTCTCTTATAACCCTTCCTTTACCTCGTTGCCCAGAGCTTTCATTAGGAACTTGAAAACGGCAAATCCCGCCCCGCGGTCAGCTTGAAAGCCGTTCGTTGGTCCAAGCAGGCTTATTCCTTCTAGGTTGCGTTCCTTTGCGAGCGCTAGCATCAGGCCGGTTGCGCCGACGATTTTGCCCTTGCTGTAGATTACTGCGCCTTTTTCCATGAACTCTAGTGCCAGTCTAGGCGAAGTGGCTGCAACGTAAACTTGTTTCTTCTCTTCAGTGATGGGTACTCCTCCCAACGTCACGATGAAGCTGCAATCTTGCTTCTCAATGAAGTCCAAAACCTCGTCGCACAGTTTGTAATGTGAAACGACATCATCGAATGATGGTTGTGTGTCGCCGCTCATTATTATGAAATCGTTCTTTTCCGTGTTTCCAGCATAAAACTCGTAACGGGGCAGACGACAAATCCCCTTCGAATTCGCAGTGATATAATCCGGAAAGGAAGGCGAATACAACTCCGCAAAAGGTTTTGCTCCAGAAAACTTCACCAACAAGTGCGCCGCGATCTTGCCGACATTCCCAAAACCCGGAAGTCCCTGCACAAAAATAGGTTTCTTAAGCGTTGGCTTGGACACTTGACGAAGATAGGGCTTGTCCATCTTGCTTGCACCAACCTCGATAACGCATGTGCCATACTAAAACGTTTTTGCAATGAGAATACTAATATATTCTGGGTTTGTATTTAGCAGAAGGACTGAAACCCGCAACTTGGCTCAGCCTAGATGTAGCGGGGTGGGGTAGCCAGGATTAACCCGCTGGGCTCATAACCCAGAGATCAGTAGTTCAAATCTACTCCCCGCTACTCATTAGATGACTGAAATCAGTTTCATGACCGTTTTTTTGCAGCAGCTTCCAGTCAACAAGCTCTTCGTCCGAGAACGATTGCTATCGCTGTGGTGAGAATGAAAGCCATTAAAAGCGCAGTCAAGACTGGGGATTCCGGTGCGTGCATTATAGGTGCAACCTCAAAGGTCAAGGAGTCTCCGACAGTATCCATATCTAAGCCTGTCTGTGCAGTGACGCTCCATGTTCCAAGGATTTTACCTTGTGCAAGGTCTGAGGGTGGTATCATGAAGGTTATAGAAGCTATTCCTGAAGAGTTTGTGACAGCCGTTGGAAGGAAAGAGTTTGCTGGGCTTTCTATGTTAAAGGCTATTGTTGTGTTCTCCATTGGAAGGCCATTGCTTGTCATGCTGACACAAAAAATAACGTTTTCTCCAGGTTCGAACTCTCCTCCTGGAATGCCGGGTCCGGTTCCGCCTCTTTGCGTGTAGAGGTCAAAAGACACAATTGGATAGGGTTTTATTGGGATCTCCGAAGCATTCGCCTTTAGTTGAAGAGTAGGATTGGATTTGCTACAAACGTACGGGATTATCGTAGCAGCTAGCAAGATAAAGATCGAATATCTGAAAATCGTCATGGGTGTTCTCAAGATGTTCTCACTTGAATTGCGCGTCAATAGAAGTGACGAAAGACCATATAAAGAGATTTTCGGAAAAATCCTAGTGCGCATGCCTGTTCCTAAATTCGCTTATGAAGTATCTTGTGTTTCGTGATTTGCTCGGCTTGTGGGCTGTTACTTGACATCAGCCTCAAGAGATGGTTTGAGACGCGACCGAGCTTATCACACCTAAAGAGGAAAATCTAGTAACACATGTGCGCGCTAAGAAACCACTGAGAATCATGGTAGTCGGCATAGGCAGTAGTGAACAGGTGCGAGCAAAAAGAGCGCGCACGATGGAGTTAGCTGACGCACTAGATGAGACGTTAGTTGATTCTGCCTTGGCATGGAGGTTTAACATTCCATAGAAGTAAGTTCCACAAGCTTCTTATTCGTTACAATGCATAATCATTGTGCTTATATAGGAGAAAGGAAAGACATGAAAAAGATAATTGTAACAATCCTATTGCTTTCAATGCTTGCTATGCTTGCTGTACCAATGACAAGATCTTCTGGACCAACACCCAACCTCAAATTCACAGTAACGCCCGTCAAAGAGGAATTCGTAGAGGATGCAATCATAACAGAAACCGCCGCGGTGGGCACTTACCTACCCTACGACGTAGACATCGTCAACGGAGAATTATACCCGAACGGGGGCGAAGGAGTATACGTTGCAATCATAGACACTGGACTAGTGTCAACTTGGGCGAGCTTCCTTCCACCAACAGCAAACGTCAGGACGGACTTGGGCAAAGGTTGGAGCTACGACGTTGTCTGGAATCCAGGCATAAATGATTTTGTCTGGACACCTAATACGGCTAGAGGTTTCATTACGAACAACGTTGGCTCAGGTCACGGCACACATGTTGCAAGTAGTATAGTCGGATATCAGCGTTCAACCATTGGCGTTGCCCCACACATCGTGTTAGGAGTTGCGCCCAAGGCAACAATAATTCCGTTGCTAGGGCTTGACTATTGGTTGGTCGACTGTCCAGATCCGACTTATCCAGGCTGTCACGCTGGGAAAGTGATGTTCGGAGGAGGAGACGACTGGATGCTGTGCTCAGCTATAGACTATGTGGCTTCCCTCGCTGAAACGAACGGCTGGAAGATAATATGCACCAACAGCTGGGGATCAAGCGAACCATCACCTGCAAT
>JBGOYR010000056.1:0-6842 GCA_041479765.1 Bathyarchaeia archaeon
ATGGCAGCATAGTTTTTTCTTTCCTTTTGTGGGCTTCAGCAAACGTCTTGATATGAAACCATCAAACTTCTCGTAGACTGTGTTTGACCATTCAAACCACTTGAATTCCTCTTCTTTTCCTTTCTTTATAGCGGAAAACTCGGCAATGTTTACAAACACAATTTCATCCCCCCTTTTCTCGTTTGATTGTTTGCCGGATCGACGTGAACCACGCAATACTGGCAATTGACTTCCTTGCCTACTCTTTCCTCAACCTCGTGAGCTATTCTGTCTGCTTCCACTACCGAAGTTTCTTTCTCAACTTCTATGTGCAGACTTGCTTGGATAGCGTTCGGTCCTACGTATTCAGCCTTCAAATCATGAATACCAATGACTCCCTTTACAGACTTTGCTGTTGACGCCACTTTTTCAAAGAATTGTTGAATTGGTGTTCTACCCACAAAATAGTGAACATTATCTCTAAGCAAATATACTCCGCCAAAAGCGATAACAAAAGCCACAAACAATGATGCCATAACAAGAAAGTCGCAAAAGAAGAACCCAAAAAGATGTATGTTGCCTGAATGCAGAGTGTGCCGCGAAGTCCGAACCGAGCCGTTCAGTTGCACCCTTCTCTTGTTTGAAAAATCAGGTCGATAGGAAAATCAGTGATAAAAAGGCGACAATGCTATGCTTCGGGTTGGCCAAAGTTCTGAAGCACGATAATCAAGTCTCTCGTATCTACTAGGTTGTAGGGCTTGGCAATGTCTGCCCTCAGATCCCAGTTTGGCCTAGAAGGTGTAGCGCCGAATGCTTTGCACACTATGAAAAGATCTCTCAGATCGACTCTTTCATCGTTGCTTACGTCGCCAGCAAGTCTTGGGACAGAGTGTTCTGGTATGACGATTGAGCGAACATCCAGAATAACTGGGGGCTTATTTTTTGATGCTTCAAGGAGGTCAAAGTCGTCTAGAAGCGCCCAACCTTCGTACGTGCTTGTTGGAGGTTGGGAAGCTATTACAGTCCATTGGGGAGTGGTTTCACTAGTTGAGGTGTAGCGATAGTGGAGTCCGTAGCCTTTGCAGAAGCCCCATAGATGCTCTCCGTTAGTGAGGAGGAAATTCATTACTGCATAGTTGTTCTTCTCGCAAATCGTAGTTATCGCCTGTGTTATGCCTAGCGTGACGTTCCAACCTTGGTCTTCAATGCATTTCAACACGTAGAGGAAATACAGCTCTGAATCCACCCACTCGTCAGGGCCATTGCCAACTTGAGGCAGGTTCTCGTTCAGATACTCGTTGCCCATTAGCTCAATCGTGATGCTTTTGCTCACTCCGCCGTTGTGTGCGAAAAGCCACCATTTTCCGTTCTTGGAACGGTTGAAAGGATGCGGATCTGGAATGTCTACTAGTCCAGAAGTCGCGATGCGAACATGTCCAACAATTGTCTGCGGTTCGTTGTCAGCAATCTCGTTTACAGCTTCGTCAAATGCTGGGTCCATGTTTGCTGGCAGTCTTCCTCTATGAGTGACTGGTTTGCTGAGGGTTTTGTTGAAGTAGGCCAGTGCCCAACCGTTCCGGTTGTAAGCGCCGAGGTTCTTCAACGAATACTGCATACTCACAAGATGGTCCTTAACAACTGAGGTTGGAACGGAATCTGCTGTTGCGCCCCAGAGTCGGCATTCGTGCGTTCCGCTGTCCACAGAACAGGCAGAGAATTCTGAAACAGAGGACGCAAGCAACAAAGAAATGGATAGTGCCATGAGAATACTGTTCGACAATCGCAAGGTTTGTCAGCCTTCTCAAACTAAATACTGAGCGATTTTCCCCTAATAAACAGGGTAGCTGATTTTGTCTTCACCAAAAGGAATAAAAACGTGTGAACAGACCATGAAGGTACCAAATGCGAGGAAGAGCTTTGCCAACAGAAATCATGGATGCTGAAAAGTTCGTAACATTGAGCGCGCATGCAGAATATTGTGCAGTGAAGAGACTGAAGGATGTTGTGAAGCTTAAACTTCGGACGCCTAAGAAGCTCTACACTTTGAAGGTTGAGCCGCTAAAGGCTGAAGGAATAATCAAGAAGCTCCAATGTGAAATTCGCGAAATATAGAAGAGCATTTCCCAGAAATTCTCACCTAATGAAATCCTCTACTACCACGGTCACGCTGACTAGTATCCATCCCAGTAATTACTTTTTCATTCAGAACCACTACAGCATCGGTTTATAATCTAGAACACCTAAGCTTTTTCTCGTGATAGGGATTGAAAAGGACAAGAGCTTTTCCTGCAACTAACCCCGCATCCGGGAAATTGATTGGCACTAGGTCTACTTTCCCCACTGAAACTTATCTAGGCGACATTGTTGAAGTCAAACTTGGCGCTACAAAGAGCGAAGGCGGAACTCGCGGTAAACAATTGATGATTGGTGGCGAAAACACTCCCGCATTCTACACGTTTGAAAAACCTATGCTGCATCTTCCTGTAGTAGCTGTGGACGTTTTTGACATGAAAGTCCCTTTGCCCAGAGCCGTGAAGATGCATGTGAAGGAAGTTATGGAAGACCCAGCAGCTTGGGCCAAGCTTGCTGTTCAGAAGTTTGAAGCTGATCTGGTGACAGTACACTTAGTAAGCACTGACCCGCTCATCAAAGATACTTCGCCAAGAGAAGCGGTGGAGACCGTTGAAGAAGTGGCTCAAGCTGTAAACGTGCCACTCATAATCGGAGGATGCGGAGATCCCCGAAAAGACGCGGATGTCTTTGAAGCGGTTGCTAGGTCTTTTGCTAATGAAAGATTCCTTATAAGCTCCGTGACTAGAGACATGGACGTTGAACGATGCGCAGTTTTCATAAAGAAGTACGGACACGTTGCATTGTCCTTCGCGCCGATGAACCTAAACCTAACTAGAGAACTCAACCGCAGACTTTGCGAAATCCTGCCCAGAGAAAACATTGTCATGGATTTGACGACGGCCGCGCTTGGTTATGGTCTTGAGTATGCCTTTTCCAATATGGAGAGAGCCAGACTTGCAGCTTTGGCGGGCGACTTGGAATTGGCGTTTCCCATGTCTTCAGGAGCGGCTAACGCTTGGGCTGCCCGCGAAGCTTGGATGGAAATGGGTCCAGAATGGGAGCCTCGCGAACTAAGGGGACCTCTTTGGGAGTTGACAACCGCTTTGACGCTTCTGTTGGCAGGAGTTGATCTATTTATGATGATGCATCCTGCCGCTGTGAAGACTTTCAAAGACTTAATCAAACAGTTGACCAACAGGAATCCTGTTGAAATCAGTACACCGTTTGAATGGGTCTCCATGAGGATTTAGCATTGGAGCGCATCCACAATGACTAAGAGAGAGCTAAGCCCAATAAACATGTACGGGTTTCTTCCCAAGACAAACTGCAAAGAATGTGGCGAAAGGGACTGCCTAGCTTTCGCAACGAAAGTTGTGAACCGTGAAATTCCTCTCGAAAAATGTGCACCTATACAGAGAAAAGAGAACGCAAAAGAGTACGAACAACTGAAGACTCTGCTGGCACCAGCTGTCAAAGAAATCGCTATCGGAGTTGGGGAACGAGTCGTCAAGATCGGCGGAAAGTTCGTTATGCATCGCCACGAGTTCGCATACGCCAATCCAACAGCAATAGCGGTTGATGTAACCGACAACATGACTGAAGAGGAATTGTTATCGAGGATAAGAAAGACTAGCCAGTTCAGCTTTGAGTATATTGGGCAACCGCTTAGACTCGATCTGATTGCAGTTCGATGCACGACCAATGACAAAGACAAATATGCGGTCACAGTCAGGAAAGTTGCCGCAAACACTTTTCTGCCTTTGATTCTATGCTCATTGAATCCGCATGTTCTTGAAGCTGGATTGAAGGCTGTTCCGGAATCCAGACCGCTCTTGTACGCCGCAACAAAAAACAATTGGAAGGACATGGCTGAACTTGCCAAAACATACAATTGCCCACTGGTTGTTTCCGCTCCGGGCAATCTAAGGCTGCTTAGGTCTTTGTCGAAAAGCTTGCTTGCTTACGGTGTCAATCAGCTTGTACTGGACCCCGGCACATTCCTGGACGAAGGCTTGTTCGACACTTTGAACGGTTTCACAGCGCTTCGAAGGGCTGCTTGCAAGCTGAGTGATGAGCTTTCTGGTTTTCCATTGATTGGTGTGCCCATAGTTGTGTGGACTGGTAAAGCGAAGTCTCCCGAAGAGCTTGTAAAGTGGAAAGAGGCTTATCTGGCGGCCATGCTTACTGTTCGCTTCGCGGATATCCTTGTACTGCATACCCTTGACGGTTGGGCGCTTCTACCGCTTGTCGTCTTGCGTCAGAACCTCTACACTGACCCACGAAAACCCGTATCCGTTCATGCTGGCCTGAAGGAGTTCGGCACTCCAAACGAGAACTCTCCCGTGATGTTCACCACTAACTTTGCTCTTACTTACTATACTGTGGCCTCAGACATTGAAAAAGCAAAGGTGAATGCCTACCTCATAGTTGTTGACACGGAAGGAATAGCCGTAGACAGCGCTGTTGCAGGAAGAAAGCTGACGGCTGAAAAGGTTGCAGACGCCTTGAAGGCTTCTGGAATCGAGAGCAAAGTCAAACACAGAAAATTAGTTATCCCGGGCAAAGCATCACGGCTGAGCCATGAAATCGAAGAACTCAGTGGATGGCAAGTGCTCGTAGGACCAAAAGACTCATCAGGAATTCCGGGTTTCCTGAAGGAAAAATGGCAGAACCCAAATGATTCTGAATCTGGCATTTGAAACCCGGCAACAAGACTCGTCCTAAGGGATACGCGAGAACTTTTCCATCAGTGCTCTGCATCTGGGCACTAGATGCTTTGGCATCATATCATCTTCCAACCAAGATGGCGCAAGATTGATTCTGGCTTTGACCCAGTCATCATCTTTCTTGCTCACGGCGTAGTTTAGTTCAATATCGGTTGCGGTGAAATGAACCCAATAAACGTCGGGATGATACTTCATGACAGTTTGTGTGTTCAGTGGAATGCCTGTCTTCTTCAGTTTTCCGACTATCTCAATGTGCAGCTCGTCATAGCTTGGAACGGTTTGGGATCTTGCCATATTCTCATCTACCTTGACCAAGCTTAATCATGCTGACCTCCTGTTGAAGACTCCGGAAGATCAGATTTTATGATTCACGGCCAGAATTGATCGCTCAAGTGAGTGTTTAGTGAGGTCCTTCCTTGGTGCATGATTCGACTAAGCAGTTGAGTGAGAACGCCTTCAGCTGTACGCTTCCCTTCACGCTAATCAGAAAAGTCCTGAAGCTCTGAAGGGAATCACCCCAGTCTCTTCTGAAATTCTGGTAGAACTTGACGAAATCCGCGTAGTCCTTGTGCGCTGAGACCATGACCACGTCTGCGTCCATCCCCTGTCCAGTGCTGACGTACATGACGCTTGGCTGTTCCGCTGCCCATTTCTTTCCTTTGTCCCAGAGAGGGTGAACAAGCTGCTTTGTCCGGGAGAACGTGAATGCTATTATGTCAAAACCCAAGTAGGACAAGCTCGGAATCACAGTATACTGTTTGATCGCCTCTCTCTCCAGAATTTTCCGAAGTCGGGTCACGGTTGGCTGAGAAATCTGTAGAGCTTTAGCTAGCTCTCTGTCGCTCCGCTTTGAATTCCTGATAAGGGCAAAAAGCAACTTGGTCAGGTTTTCTTCTTTCATAAACAATGCTTACACTGAAACCTTTTATGAAACTTTGCATTGCTGCCGCTGAAATCAATGAGAATTTGGCATGACAGACTCAGCCTTGCCGGACAATCGGATTCCGTCTTTCTCGACAAAATTCAACTCTCAATGATGTGGTTGATGCTTGCGAAGTCTGGTTATTGCTTCAGCCAGCAATTGGAAGAGGTAGCGACTAGCCTATTTCGCTTCTTTTGATTATCTCCGGTATGATCCACTCAAAACCCACGGCCATCAAGTGAACTCCAGCGGCATGTGTTGTCTTTCGGATTTGGTGAATCATCTCTGCAAAAATCTCGATGTTCTCTTCCAAGAATGCTTCCTTGCTTTTTTCTCTTGCCTTGCGAAGCTGATGCTCCAATTCCTGTGGCACTTTGATCCCAGGAACGAATCTGATCATCCAATCCATCATTGCCAAAGATTTGAAGGGAGCCACACCCAATATTATAGGTGTTTTGAGGTAAGTTGCTGCATCTAGAAAACGCTTGGCCTGCTCCACACTGTACACGCATTGAGTTTGTATGAAATCGATTCCAAGCCTGACTTTTCTCTCGATCTTGAGGATTTCAGGTTCAAAGGGGTCGGCGTTGGGTGATGCAGCAACGCCTATGTTGAATCTGGGCGGATTCTCTATCTTGTTTCCGTTCAAGTCAACGCTTTCGTCCATGATCTTTCTTAGCATGTACACGAAGGTTGCGGAGTCAAGGTCAAAAACCGGTTTTGCCTGTGGTGTGTCACCCACTGTTGTGTAGTCGCCCGTGAGAGCCAGAATATTTCTTATTCCTAGTTGACTTGCGGCTAAAACATCTGACAACAGTGCAAGACGGTTTCTGTCTCTTGTGGTCATCTGGTAGACAGTTTCCACATCTGCCTCTCTTTGGATTAGGTAGGATGGGACTAGGGCATTCATGAACCCGAATGCTGTGGGGTTATCCGTAATGTTGATCGCCACGACGTGGTCTTTCAGTATTCTTGCTCCTTCAATGACTTCACGAAGGCTTGTAGTTTTCAACGGTTCAAGCTCGCCCGTGAAAACGAACTTGCCTTCCATCATCTGCTTCATCAGATTGCTGTGAGCAACTCTCTTCTTCACCGCATCATCGATTTCGCCAAGCTCTATTGTTTTCTCAGTCTTCTTTGCA
>JBGOYR010000057.1:0-6823 GCA_041479765.1 Bathyarchaeia archaeon
ACACAAAACTACCCGAGAATAGCTTCTACGGAGAGTTGTGATGAAGCCATTCTGAGAATTCTGGGCACGGACTGGGGTAAGTGGCGACCTCGGATCACGGAAGAGTTGAGGGACGCTTTGAAAGCCAATGGATTGAACTTCTCGGGACGAGTTTTAGCTGGGGTCCTCATAGAGCTTGTTAAGCGGGGAAGGGTTAGGCGTTGGAACACGGATACAGGCTTTGTGTATATACTGGCGGAGAAGGAAGCGTTGGGCGTTAAAGGGGAAGCTGAATGAAAAAGGTTGAAGCACGGATGAAGACGCCTTTCGGCGAAATCGTGGTCGAAGGCGAGAACGCGCAAGAGGTTTTGAGCACGCTTGAAGCTTTCCCGCAGGACTTCATGGAGAAGATTGCGAGTTTCGTTTCGAACAGGCTTATGCCTTCAGGTGTTCAGCTGAAAGGTATGGTTGAGTTCACCACGGAAGGCCCTGTCATAATGACGCGCGAGTCGCTCACGCATTATGAGGCCATCGGCGTAACGCTGTACGCGTCAAAGGAAAAGAAAAACACGGCAGCTCAGTTACAGAGGCTTCTAGAATCAAGCGGCATAAAATGCATGGTTCCCGCCCGGCTTAACGAGATGACTAAGCGAGGCCAAGTGTTCAAACCAGACCCCAACAGACCAGAATTCAGGCTAACCACCCAAGGAGAAAGATGGGTAGAAGACGATGTCCTAGCCAAGCTCAGAGGCAAAATGAGTTGACTAGTCAACCCAACAACGTAACGATCCAAATCAAATACAAAGATGCCGAGCAGACCTTTTCGGGCCCCCCAGAGCAAGTCTGGCTCTCAATAAGCAAGTTCTTCAGCGAGTTTCTGCCATCCTTCGGGATTGCAAACAAGCTAATGTTAGTGGTTGACTTGCAGGAACTTGCCAAAGACTGTGAAGGCATAACCGCTTTTTCGAAAGAGGGCGCGAACTTGCTAGTCCCCAGAGACAAACTCACAGACAATGAGACTCTCGAACTGTGGCTTCTCGCCAATTACGTTGGTTTTCAATTGGGCATGGCAGCAAATGAGGCTGTTTCGAAAGAAGAGCTGCAGGCACGGCTTGGGAAAGATGCCAAGATAACGAGCACGCGCTTGGGAGAGCTTGTCAAGAATGGAGTAGCGGCAAAAACGGCTGATGAGAAATACAGAATCACTACTTTTGGCGTGGCTCAAGTCCAGAAAGAGGTTCTTCCAAAGATCAAGGCCAAAATCGACACTCGACCTTTGCGACTTTGAGCAAGACGGGACTTTCAGCCGTCAGTTTCGTGTTGCTCCTGAGGCCAGTTTTTCGAGTTCTTCGATGGTCTTTGTTACCATCGTGAGAGACGCTATGGTCTTGTCAGGAGCCATCTGTTCCATTCCCAGCTTGCCTAGGTCTCTTGAAAGCACCACAAGTGAGCTAGGATCGGCCTCGGCTAGTCTGTCTCGTCCTTCCTCACTGTCGAGATGTATTGCCTTGAAACCCGCGTTCTTGGCGCCGCATACGTCGCTTTTCAGATTGTCGCCAACATGAACGATCTCACACGGCTTCAGGCTCAGTCTCTGCGCGACCAAGTTGAATATTCCAGGGTCAGGCTTGCGGATGCCTACCTCGTCAGAATAGATCAACAGGTCAAAATAATGAATTACTCCTTCATTTGAGAGGAGCTTTCGCAACCCGCGTCCCGGAGTCAGTCCCGTATTGCATACTAACCCAATGCGCATGTTTTGGCTCTTGATCCAAGCTAACACTTCTCGTACATCCGGGTTTAGGTACGGTGGAACGTCGATGATAGGTGAAACATAAGCGGAACTGAGATCATCAACCCATTCTTCTTTCAAGGAAACTGTACCTTCTGACGCGTGCTTCACGATCAGTCTTAGCTGATCCATGTGCGTGACATCCTTGTTTGTGTCCCAAATGGCTAGAAGTGACGAGATTGTCTTCTGCAAGGCTGAACTCAGTTGCTCAACAGTGACTTTCAAACCGAACCTGTTCAATACCTTCACTAGGTTCAAACAGCGTGCTACTGTCCTTCTTTCGCTGTCACCGTCTCTTTCAAAAAGCAAGGTTTCCCAGAGGTCGAAGGTTACCGCCTTGATTGCCTGTCTGGTTTGATTCAAGCTCAATGTCCGCCTATCGTCGTGATCGTCATGGTGGCGGTCTTTTTTGGGCATATTGGTATCTGCGGGATTTTCCTTCGCGTGTGAGTATTCCGTCTTTGACTAGGTCGATTAGAGCGTGGGCGACGGCCGTGCGGTCGTAGTGAAAGCCTCGTCTCGCCATTTCGTCATGGACTTCACTGAGCCCTTTTGGTGTCGTGAAGAAGCTTTCCTGCCAGAGTTTTTGTATTATGCCTTTGCATGTTTCGGCTCTTGGTAGTTGTGGTGGTCTCTCGGTCATTAGGGTGGTCTCTTTGAGCTTTTCGGTTACGGCAGACAGGATTTTGTCAACTGTAGGCTGGAGTTGGTCTTCTTGACATTCTATCTCGAACTCTACCTCTCCGACTTTCATTTTGACTCGTATGGGTGGTTTGGATTCTTTTTCGGTCAACGTTTCACCTTGTTGTATATTGTGTTGCGCATCTTGCACATGCGCAACACTTAAATACGTCTTTCATGGCTTATTGGCTATTGGTGAATCTTGGTGATTGAGCAATATACTATTACAACAACACCAAAATATAACTTTCCACAACCCGCCATCGACACAACATTGCCCAAACGCTTCATAGAACTAAGCCTGCACTCGCTGAAACATGTGCAAAACCAGCCCATTCAACTAAATCAACAAAACTTTCAACAAACCAACAACATCGAAATCCTAAACACCGTACATTTCAAACCACAACCAATAGCATTGAGACCGAGACACATACCTAGCATCGTTGCCGCAGTGGACACCTCAAGCATCAAGATTGGCGAAACAAGCACTGGAATTCTGATCGCTGTAAGAGGAGCAAACGTCTGGAAAGAAAACAGAAGCTATCGGTACAGCAGGCTAGGACCGTTCATATTCCACATTACTGAAGAAAACAAGAGAGAAGTCTACGCTACCCTTCAAAGAGCATACTTCAGCACATCACATGAAAACAACCACCAAAACTTCCCGAACATAATCCAAATGCCCATGAGAATAGCAAGCCTCCTCGAAAGATGGCTCCAAACCATGCTTTCCAAAACAATAAGCAAAGGACTAATACTCTTCGACGGCTCGCTAACCTCAGGCATTGGCGACACGCCGATACAACTCATGAAAGAAATACTGAGCACTGCAAGAAAGAGAGAGAACACGGTTCTGGCTTTCTCGAAAATGACTAACTTGAGGCTCAACGGGCGTCTTATCACGGACGTTCTGCCTGAACATAGGCCCCCATACTTGTACGAAATAAGCGGCTTGAGAACCAAGCCGCCAATCCTGTTATTGGGCGATGTCTACGTGGCTCGCTTTAGCAAGGAAAAGTACGCATTCAGACTAGACATTGACCGAGAAGTTGCCTATCAGCAGAGAATTGAAGCTGTCGAGAAGCTCCTCTGGAACGAGTCACTGTCTCAAAGCTATCCCGAAACCTTGCGGTTAGCTCACATTTTGTGCACTTTCACGGCGAATGAAGTTATTGCTATGCAACACTTCGCTGTTCGCAAGTGCGGATTCCAAATCATCGACAGGCCAGACATGCACAGGCTTCTGTTCGGGCCATTCGGCAGAGGTGAGAGTTACTCATGAAACTGTACAAGAAAGAAGGCAACACGCTTCAGATTCTGAGCTTTCCAAACGAAACCGTGGAGAAAGGAGACTACCTGCTCGTGGAGGATGCCGAAGCTAGAAGAGGTCTCGTAGCCCAAGTAATTGACGTACAGTTCGCAAGCGTTCCAGGCGTTCTGGAAGAGCTCCTCCGAAGCTTGCCCGACGGAGGAGAAGTGATACAGGGTGAAGATTTCGACCCTCTGGATATTGCTTCGCATATCACGTACATTCAGGATGCGAGCCTAGTCATCTGCAAAATACGAGCAACCGTCGAAAACGAGAGCCTAAGCCCAAGCAGCTCTTGGCTTCCCTCCCGATCCCAGTCAACCATAAAAAAGCTAACAATCCCGACGTTGCTGAAGCTTGCGAAGGTTGACGGCAAGCTACCGATCATTCTGGGCGGCACAAAAGACTCCTCCCTTCTCACCATTGACGCTTCACACTTGGACGGGAAATTGAACATAATCACTGGGAAAAAAGAGACTGGTAAGTCGCACCTGTCCAAGCTCTTGATGGCCAACTTGGTTGGGTACAAGGCTACGGTCGTGATTTTCGACTTGAACGGCGAGTACTCGGGCTTGGGCATGACGTCCGATGGGAAAAGGAGTGCTTATTACGATAAGGTTCATGTCTTGACGCCTTCTCAGAATTTCAAGGTTGCCTTGAAGCAGCTGAATCTGCACGTTTTGCTTGGTATTCTTATTCATGCGCTTCACTTGCCTGGAACTTCAGCTCGAGAGTTCAGGCGCATATGGCAATCGTTGAAGGAGAGAGACAAGCTTACTTTGCATGAGCTAGGCGAAGTCATTCCAGTTTGGCAATGCAACCAGCATGTCCGTGATGCGCTGTTTTCAAGATATCATTCTCTGATTAACTCGGGCTTCTTCACAGACAATGCTTCCGAAGCCATGCTGCTGGAGGATTGTTTGTTCAAGGCAAAAGAACAGGGCGGCGCAGTTGTAATCAACCTCAGAAACACATCAACGATAGATCGACAAATAGTCGTTGAATACGTTCTTGGAAGGCTTGTTGAGATGCTGACGAGCTGGAAGCTCAAGGCGACGTTTCTGTTCGCCGAGGAAGCACATCTGTACTTGCGCGAGACCTACTGGGACGACATCGTGACACGCATGAGGCACTTCGGAATCTTCACAACATTCATCACAAACCAGCCGGACACTATTCGCGAAAACATCTATCGACAAGCCGACAACATATTCCTTTTCAATTTCACTAATGAACACGATTTAGACGTGGTTTCACGCGCAGCCAGAGTAGATGCAGAAACCGTCAGATCGATAGCCAGAGACTTACCACCACATCATTGTCTCGCATTAGGGAAAGTGGTGATGGACTTTCCGATGGTGGTCAAAGTGAAGGCGCTCGACATCAAAACCATGGGTGAAACAAGGCTCTTTTTCAATGGCACGAATTGAGCTTCTCCAACTTCATCCTGTTTTTCTGGAAGAAAATTCTGAATGTTGGTGTCAGTTCATGTTTTTCAACTTCCTCAAGCGCGACCCATTTCAGTCCCGCGGCATCGCCTGAAGCCTTAGGACTGCCACCTTTCAGTTTTACGAAGTAGTCGATTATCACGAAATGGTATCTGACCTTGCCGTTCTCGTCTATGTCTATCTTGTCAACAACATCAATATGATCTGGTTTTTCAACGTCAAGGCCGGTTTCTTCTTTGACTTCCCTTATGACGGTCTGCTCAACGCTCTCACCCAACTCGACCAGACCACCGGGGATGCTCCACTTTCCTTTTCCCGGCTCATTGCGTCTCTTCCCAAGCAATATCATGCCATCTCGGACAATAACCGCTCCGACACCAACAAACGGATGTTCAGGATATAGCCTCCTCAATGCGTGACCCACGCATACTGAACGAGGTTACTCGTATCTTAAGGCTTCTACTGGTTTGAGTCTTGAAGCTCGCCAAGCCGGGTAGAGCGCAAAGATCACGCTGACCCCCACCCCGAAGGCCAACGCTCCCAGAAACACTGTGGGGGTCAAAACGGGAGTAATCGTCATTCCACCAGTTCCCGCCGCTTGATTCCCCATGAATGTACCTCCTCCACGGAAGACTATTGCAACAACGTTCGCTAAAACCCAACCCGAACCTATGCCGATTGCTGCACCCGTCAAGCCGATTATCACCGACTCGCACAGGAAAACCAGAAGCACTGTCCGACCTTTCATACCCAATGCTTTCAGTATACCTATTTCTCTTGTGCGCTCCATCAACGAAACTATCATTATGTTCATTATGCCTATGCCCGCCACCAATAGTGAGATGGCTGCAATCCCGCCCAAGAAAAGCTCGATGACTGAGAAGACGCTTGAAAGAATGTTAAGCACAGCTGTCGCAGACATTACTGAGACCTCCTTGTTGAAAGCATCAGTTATGGCCTTCGAAACGCTGTCAATAGTCGCTTTGTCACTGTTTTTCAATTTCACGATTATCGTACTGCATTCATCTGTTCCAAAGAAACTCTGAGCCTGAGAAAGCGGCACATAAACGTTAGAATCCGAAGGCCCTCCGAAGCCGAAACCTCCAACCTCTTTGAGAACAGCACTGACATTGCCCGCATACGTCTTAGTTACGCGTGCTTGCCAAACGACTTCAACATTGTCATCTGCATTACAAAGTGTGGTCGCGTTTTTCCAGGGGTCACTTACTCGTTTCCCAACTACAACCGTTGTGTTTGCGGGATTCGAAGGTATGTCTCCGCTTTCAGCCACAAAGGTGCTGCTGTAGATGCTGGCGTACTTGGCGAAATCCACACCCACTATGGTGGTGTTACGGGATCCTGCGGCAAATCTGACAGTGCCTCCCCTTTGAATTATCGCTATCGACATCTGGACATTTTCCATCGCATTGATCGTCTGCGTATCATTGACAAACAATTTAAAGCCAGAACTAGCCCCTCCCAATCCGCCTTCTCCGCCAGCACCGAAGCCCCTACCAGCGGAAACAATCAGCGTGTCAGTTGCCAACCCTGTTTGAAGCTGCCGAGTTATTGTATCTTGCAGACCCTGAGTAATCGAAAGCAAAGCAACGA
>JBGOYR010000058.1:0-6745 GCA_041479765.1 Bathyarchaeia archaeon
CCAGACGTTGCAGAGTTCGGAGCCTGCTACTGTGCGCTTTACGTAAGAAAGGATGTCGTCGAAGGCAAAACCCAGCTAGAACCAATCCCTGAACGACGACCAAAAGAAAAGCAGGAAAGAGCCTACGCGGTGACTCCCGAAAGACCAAACGAGAAGCCATCAGAGACCAAGACGACCATTCCTCAGGAACCCGCACAAGTCAAAAAGAGGCTGTGGTACTGCAAACAGTGCGGCTACGTCGTGTTCCGCGAAGACCCGCCCTACATATGCCCAATCTGCAAGGCAAAGAGGGAACTGTTCGCCGAGATAGACATCCGTACAAACGCAAGCGGATAACGTCTCAGCCTATTTCGCAACTTTTATCTCGATTTTTTCCCAGTCCTTCTTTATGTCTCTCAGAGAAGTCACCGCACCCACCACGGTACCGCTCAGAATCTTCTTAACAAACTCGTTCAGATCGATCTTCTTGCCATCAACGAGAAGCTCAATGTCCATCACAGTCACCAAGACTACTCTGCACTCTTGAGAGTAAAAGGTTTCTGTAAACCTTTTTTAGAGAAAACATAACAAACAGGAAAGCATGGTTCCTAAGGCACAGAAGAGACCTTCTGGTGAAAGCGCAGTTAGCAGAATCAAAGTGTTGAAAATAGTCGAGCTTCTGGAGAAAGAGTTCCCAGACGCAAAGATCGCCCTGAACTATGCCAATCCGCTGGAGCTTCTGGTGGCTACGATTCTTTCAGCGCAGTGCACTGACCAAAGAGTTAACGTAGTCACTAAAACACTGTTCAGAAAATATCGAAACGCTGAGGACTACGCGGAGGCGGATTTGAAGGAACTTGAAGAGGTAATACGCTCAACTGGCTTCTACCGCAACAAGGCTAAGAACATCAAGAGATGCTGTCGGCTTCTTGTGGAGAAGCATCATTCGCAGGTTCCTAGGGCGATGGAGGAATTGCTTGAGCTTCCGGGCGTTGCTCGGAAGACTGCCAACATTGTCCTACAGAACGCTTATGGCATCGTTGAGGGGATTGCGGTAGATACCCATGTCCGAAGGGTCTCCGGAAGACTGGGACTTACCGAGAACGACAACCCAGATAGGATTGAGCAAGACCTGATGAAGCTCGTTCCCAAAGACAAGTGGGCAAGAATCACTGATTTGCTCATTTTCTTGGGCAGATACGTGTGTGAAGCGAAGAAGCCGAAATGTGAAGTATGCTCGCTAAACAAGCTTTGCCCTTCGGCCTTCACTTTCAACCAAATCCGAAAAAGGAATCAACCGTAGAAATCGATTTAAACTTCTGAAAGACAATACATCTCATGGACAAGACAGTAACGATTTTGGGTTTTGCAGGTAGCCTCAGAAAAGGCTCCTACAACAAGGCATTACTCAATGCGGCGTTGGAACTCCTGCCCAAGAATGCAGAGCTAAGGATTTTTGACCTAGAAGGCATTGCCCCTTTCAATCAAGACCTAGAAGACAAGGCACCTCCTAAAGTGAAGGAGTTCAAGAGAAAGATCAAGGCGGCAGATGCCATCCTCATAGCGACCCCAGAATACAACTACTCGATTCCAGGAGTCTTGAAAAACGCCATTGATTGGGCTTCGAGACCCTACGGCGACAACGCCTTTGAAGGCAAACCTGTCGCAATCATGAGCGCCTCGGGAGGAATGCTCGGAGGTGCAAGAGCTCAATATCATCTGCGCCAGAGCTTTGTCTTTCTTGACATGCATCCAATCAACAGACCGGAAGTCATCGTGACCTTTGCAGGCGAGAAGATAGATGGAAAGGGCAAGGTCAAGGACGAGAAGACAAGACAGAAGATCAAGGAGCTGCTTGAGAGTCTGGTGGCTTGGACTAGGAGATTGAGGCAGTAGCGGCTGGCTACGTAAAGGCTATTAGCCTGCGTGTCTCTACTCAACGCGCATTCGGTGAATAGCCAAGTTGTCATTTGAAATTCAGGAACTGCCTGACATTATCAAGGTAATCATTCTTTTGAACTTGACAAAGGGAAGCAAGCTTGAAAAGAACCATCTCAAGAGCCACGTCGACAAGGTTTGTGCAGGTTACATGTGCGTTGACACAAGCGACTTGGACAAGGCTTTGACGGAAATGGCCTCTGAAGGCCTGATTCAAACTCATGAGAGCACTGTCCAACTCACCGAGCAAGGAGCCAAACTCGGCAGAGACTGGCAAAGCCTGCTTTTGAAGAAAGAACCGATCCTTGAAATAGTCGCGGGGTTAGTTGATGGTTCAATCACGGGTCTTGTAGTCGTTCTCTCAGCGGTAATAGCAGGATTGACAGTTAGAGCCGCGACCTTTGCAGCATTCCTGACGCTCGCAGCTGTAGCGATAACCAACTTTTCCAGCTTCTTGCTGGGCGGAATAACCGAGGATCTGGCTGACATGATCACGCTGCAGAACTTGATGAACTACAGCTTGAGCGACATCGTAGATATGAAGGAAAGAGACAAGTCGCTAAGGCTCGTCAAGCAATTGTTCATGGTCCTGCACAAGGAGATAAGCCGGGCGAACATCTATGCGGCTGTGATCTGTGGCACGACCACTTTCATTGCCGGCATAATCCCAATAGCTGCATACCTGCTGATGCCGAAACCCCTCGACATCATCATATCACTAGGAATCGTCGTCACTGTCGTCGGCGTCTTCCTCGTCCGGTACCGCTCAAAAAGAACCAAGGTTCACTGGAAGATAACGCTGCTCGAGACAGCCGTAATCGTGGCAATCGCAGCCATCGCCTCACTCATAGTCGGCGGCATTGCGTAGAAAAGCAACTCGACGCTTCATCTGCTATTTGCGACCAGCAATGTGGCCAAAAAGGCGTTTGTGCTCCTGCATCATGCAATGATCCATGACCACGATCAAGCCCGCTTCTCGCGCCTCTTCACCAGCTTGCCCATTCACTATTCCTAACTGCATCCAAACCACAGAAGGGACACCATTGGTCTTTCGCAATCTGATAGCCTGATCGACTATTGGCGGAACATCCTCAGAAGGCCTGAAAATCTGAACGACTTCTACCGTTTTCTGAACCTCACTGGGCATGTCGAAAAGGCTCTTGTATGCTTTTTCGCCCAAGATTTCGTTCACGAAAGGGTTGATTGGTATTATTTTGAAACCATGCTTCTTCAAGTATTCAGCAACTCCATAACTGGCTTTCCCAAGATCCCTAGACAAGCCTACTACTGCAATGACTTGATATTCCGTGAGAACCCTCCTAATGGTTTCCTCGCTCAAGCATTCAGTCCCCCGGATGCGAAGCCAGAAGTTATCTGTCTGTTTTCGCTATACAACGTAAGACGGCCTCAACTCGGTGCTTTGTATTAGGCATGTTCGGTATCTTCCAAGCATGTCACTCAAGGCTTTTTCCAAATCCTCCTTAGACATCATCCCGATCACCTGCCCTGTCGGTCTTCCACCGCAGAAAAACATCAAAGTCGGTGTGCTCATAACGCCGTAATTGGTTGCCATCTCCTGATTCGTCGGACTTTCCAGAATGTTTAGTCGGACAAATCTGATCCTCCCTGCATATTCCTCAGACACTTCGTTCACTATAGGCGTGAATCTGAAGCACCATGGACACTGGTTATGCCAAAAGTAGACCGCCGTTAGAGTGTTGGATTTCGTAACCTCACGTTCCCAGTTGCCAGCATTGACCTCTGTCAAGCTTTCCATGATCCATCATCGATCAATTGGCGCAAAATGGGTATTAAGCGTTTCAGCGGAGCCTTCTTGCCTTTTCGTATGCGTAAGCTATGCTTTGGTTTGTAACAACGCCAACAGCCTTAGCTGGCGCTTCCTTTTCAACTACGGGCACAACGTCGATCTTTTCTCGAGTCATGATTTTGTAGGCTTCAAGGATCGGGTCGTCTAAAAACGTCGAGACCTGTTTGACGGGTAGCTGCTGAAGCAGCAGTGAGCTTCTTCGTTCTGGGTTGATTTTCATGATCTCGCTCCATGTCACAATCCCCTGCAGGTCGCCGTCTATCTCGATTAGAATGTCGTGGGATCTTGCCTTGAACATGATCTCTAAGGCATCTGCAAGCGTGGTTTGTGGTGAGGCAACAGCCGCTAGCGGCAGTATGACATCTTTGACTCTGACCCGTGCGAGAGTTGTCGAGACTATTGTTGATTCTGCCTCCTCGGTTGCCCCTATGTAAATGAATACTCCTATTATCACAAGCCAAATATTGTACCAGATGCCCAAGACGGAAATGACGACGCCGAGCAACTTGCCGATGAAAGCAGCATATTTTGTGGCATCAGTGAACTTCAGCCGTTCTGCAAGAAGAGCCCTGAAAACTCGTCCCCCGTCCATTGGAAAGGCCGGAATCAGGTTGAAAGCGCCCAGCAGCACGTTCACTTGAGCGAGGTTCAAGAGAAAATTCCGGGTCGTGATAATCACAGGAATCGACGCAGCTTCTACAGTTATGACTTGACCAGCACCGAAGAGCGCCAATCCTATCAGAAAACTTGCGAGAGGACCTGCAACCGCCATTCGCCACTCCACGCTAGGCTTTTCTGGAATCTCTTCAATCTCCGAAACGCCGCCAATCGGATACAGCACAATCTTGCGCACTCTTATGTTGTAGTGCCTAGCCACAAGCGAATGCGACAGTTCATGAACTGCCACAAATACGAAAAGCAGCAAGATGAAAACAAAAGAATCCAGTTGCGGGTATGACAAGAAAAACTCCAAGACCATAAGCAGCACGAAGGTTATGTGAAGCTCAATGGGAATACCCCACAAAGAACCTATCTTGAATGAATACTTCATGAAAGAGACTAAAAGCAGCAACCGTCTTTTAGACTTTCGCCTAAAGGCTCAGCCAAGACCTCTGTCTGTCCTCCGGCGCCTTTTAGTAATTCGTTGGATGAAATACGCCAAGATGATCACGAAAGCTACTGCCGTGAGCAGTACTGAAATGATGACCATGGTGAAGTCGTCGGTTTCCAGAATAATCGCTGCAGAAACAGCTGCAAGGAAAACGCCGAAGTACAGGCTTGCGTTGCTTCTTGCGAAGTGTGAGAATTCCGTGCGGATCGCGTTGGAGTATCTTATCAGAAGGATCGTGACAGAAACGACTGCCAAGAACGTAATTATCACAGTGTAAGTAAGCATGCTCCAATAATCGCCCAGAGTCAGAAGAAGCCCAGCCTCGTCTCCAATAATGCCGCCGCCTGCACCGAAAAGAATCGCTGCCAGCCGGTCAATTCGTTCTTCATTGTAACTTATGCCCAGCCATCCGCCTATGGCAAGCATTATCAGACCGTACCAGAAATGATGAATGTGAATACCGCCCGTTATTATGACGGTTTTAGGACTGAGGGTTGTGAATGTTCTTGCGATTGTGAAAGAACCTATGAAAGTCACGAGTGCCAATACTGAAAGACTAGGTTTTCTGCCAGCTTTTTCTGCTGAAGATATGATACTTCACGCCTGGAAAGCTTCTTTGCTAATTCAGAATCTTCGCAACCTTATTTATCGTTTGTTGTCATGATCCAACCAAGCTTCTACTATCATCTTCTTTGAATGACGCATGGGCGATCTTATGGCATCTTGCTTAGGGCAACTTCGAAGGTCTGTTCATGTCCTCGTCGGTAGACCACCAGTCTCGCCTTGCCCCCGATCTTCCTGAGATGCATCCTCCCTAAGCAGGTCTTCAATATGATAGACCGGCGCACTATCCAATCTCAGGATGATGTCGCCAGCGACTATTCCTGAACGATCTGCTGGGCTATCTTCAACGACCTTCGACACAAGAACCCCACGATCAACTGGCAGGTCATAGTAGCGGGCTATTCCGTCGGTCAAGCTTAAGCCAATTACTCCAAGCCAAGGTCTTTCAGAAACGCCAGTCGTGATCATTTCACCTGTGCACGCCTTAGCCGAGTTTACCGGAATCGCAAACCCTATTCCCTGAGCGAACGGGATTATCGCCGTGTTTATGGCAATCACTTCTCCTTCAAGGTTCACGAGTGGGCCGCCGCTGTTTCCCGGATTTATAGCTGCATCTGTCTGCACAAGATTCTCCAGCAAACCTCTTTGAGCTTCTATTGTTCTGTTCACGGCGCTTACGACCCCAGACGTTACAGTCGGACCGCCTGCTAAGCCGAAAGGATTCCCGATTGCATAGACTCTTTGTCCGACTCTCAGCTTGTCTGAGTTGCCCAGTTCCGCCGCAGGTAATCCTTCCTTCCTGACTTTCACGACAGCAGTGTCATGCACTGAACATGAGCCTACGAGCTTTCCTTCCAGCACTTCACCGTTCCACAAGGTGACGGTTATTTTGTCTGCTCCACCGACCACATGGTTGTTAGTCAATATGTAGCCTTTCGGGTCAGTTATGGTTCCTGAGCCCATTCCTTCCACGGGCACTGCTTGATAGAACATGTGATGAACGTGTCTGACTATGCTTATGTTGACTATGCTTTTGCTCACTTTCTCAAGAATATCCAGAACGTTCTTCTCGTCAAACGATGACAGGTTTCTTCACCTTTCACTTTCGTGTGGCAGATTGGTCAAGCAGATGGCGCATCCCTCTATCCTGAGCTTCTCGTCAGTCTTCTGGCAAAATGGACACATCAGACCTTTCTGACGCACGACTACGCACACTTGGCAAAAAAGCCTGAGGAAATCCATTCTTTGATAAGCCCCATTGGTCACCAAAGCGATCATGCCGTCTATCGGAGCCTGAATCTCCTCAATGTTGTCTATTCTTATCA
>JBGOYR010000059.1:0-6601 GCA_041479765.1 Bathyarchaeia archaeon
GCTCTGTTCTTTCTATTCTTTCCGTCAAGAAACGGAAAAACCAAAGCTCGCCTCTTTCAGCTGCTCAGAGTGTCGGTGCTATCAGCACTGTTCGTGTCCGCGTTGTCTGCCTTCTTCCTTTTCCCCTTCGTGACGAATGTTCGAGCTCCCTATTTTCATTCCTCATATACGTATCCACTTGAAGATGCTCTCGGTCCAAGCTACGCAAATGTAGCAGAGGCATTCACTCTGAGAGCCGTAGAGAGATGGGGATATGTTAACGTGGTAGACGTATATTCAGGGCTTGGAGTGCCTGACTTCCCTGTTGACATTTTCCTGCTTCTGGTATTCATTCCAGCCTATTGCACACTCTTTTTTCACAGAGATCGTTACACGTTTTTCTTCGCTTTTTCCGCCGTGGTTTCTGTTTTCTTGGCCAAGGGTCCTTATCCGCCGTTTGGTCAGTTCTTCGTCTGGGCATGGGCTAATATTCCACATTTCGCAATCTTCAGAGCGGCCAATCGATGGATTATGATGGCCGTTTTCTCCGATGCCTTCTTTGTCTCACTTCTAGTATGCCATTTGGCAAGCTATGTTGAAGGAAAATCCTCCTCGCAAGTTTTTGAGAGATATTTCAGAGTGAAAGTCAGGAACAATAAATCCCTTGGGATCAAGAAGCTAGTAATCTCTGTCGATTTCCTGAACGCCTTCCTAAAGAGATTTCGCGGGTTCATTCATGCACTAAGCATACTCTTGTTAATATGCATATTTCTGAGTGGTTTTCTCTCATGTTTCTTCTTTTTCTCTCGGGGTCTGCAAGTTTTCACTCCTTCTGAGCAGTATTTGGCTCCTTACGAGTGGCTGGCTTCCCAAGAGGATGACGATAAGGTAGTCTCTGTGTGTCGGAGCCCATCCGAATGGGCGGACCCGACGAGTGGCGAGTCTGATTTTGCTTCCGGGGGCATGTTAACTACGTTGGGTTGGACCCACGATTTGGGTTTTGACAGCTCATTTATCCATGATAAACCGGTTCTTCAGAATGGCGGTTGGGACTTCAAGTCGCGGCAGTTTGTCGACTATCTGAGGTTCAGATTGGCAAGGGGACATTTGACCGACAGGCTGCTCAAAATGCTAGGACCCTTTGCCTACAACTACCTCGTCATACCTTTCTACACAACAAATCAGACCCGCACGTTCTTTCTAAACCAAGAAGGTGGTCGTCTTACTTACAACCAGTCGGGGATGATTCTGCAAAACGACTACGCAGCATCTCGAGTGTTTGGAACGAACCAGTCCATGTTTGTGGTTGGAGGTTTTGAATCAATTGATGCCCTGTGCAAAATCGGGAGCTTCAACCCAAGCAAGGTTGCTCTCTACTACGCGCCGGAATCCGTCGAAAGCGGGGCTTCCGTCTATGAGATGGTTAACAGGTCTCAGGTGTTTTGCTTCGCCAACTCTAACATTATGGATCTTGCAATGATGTCTTTGGGAAATGCTGCGACCGTAGTCCTTGCTGGAGATTATGGGTTTTCAAGCTTGAACTTGACAAGGTATTGGGTGAAGTGGCCTTCTTGGCGGATAACAGGGGCTCTCGTTCTGGGTGGAGAAATATTAACCACTGTGGGGAAAAACAAGATTGACATTCCTTTCCAGCTGACTTCTGATGGACTATACAACATATATCTGAGAGTTGGCTTCGCGCCCACGCGGGGGAAACTGCGTCTTTCCTTGGATGGAGAGTTCGTCCGGGAGATTTCCCCCTATTTTCCTCTGATGTCGAAGCTTGATTGGGTAAATATGACAAGTCTGAATCTAGCTAAAGGCAAGCACTGCATCACTCTTGAAAACGATGGATCAGGATACAATGACGTTGATGCCGTTGCCATCGTGAAGCCACATGACCTAGAATCTCGAATAGATGAAATAGTGAGCACTTTGCAGGGTTTCCAAGGCAGGCTTCTTTACTTGCTAGAGGCAGAGAACACGTTTTTGAATTCCACCATTAACGATTGGTACTGGACGGTGAGCCCTTACACAGGTTACGTGATTCGTTCAGAAAGCTTGGGCTTGAACGTGGCCCCACTTGCGAGTGTCAATGCTACTTCGGAAAGTGAATTCATGGAAGCGCGTCGCGCTATTGACGGCAGCCTGAAGACTAGATGGACATCTGAAAAGAATGTGCTGCCACAAATGCTAGAGTTAACATGGAACTCAACACAGAAACTACGCGGTCTTCGAGTTACGTTTGAAAACGCCTATGCAACTGATTACACTATCCAAACCTGGAATGGGACCTGGATAAACCAGACAGCCGTCGTTGGAAATAATCAACTTGAAAGAATTCACAGCTTCACTGAGCCCGTGGAAACCACTAAGCTTAGGATTTGTGTGACAGGCTTCTCGGATTTTTACCGCGTTAGCATATGGGAACTTGACGCGTACTCAGTTGAAACGATTTCAGCATCATCGAAATTGTTCATTCCGCGAAAAGGAAACTACATGGTAGCCGCAAGAGTCGCAACAGGTCCTAACTATGGGACGATATGCTTCAGAATAAGCGACAAGACATACGCCATATCGTGTAACGATACCACTAACCGATTTGGATGGCGGGAAATAGGGCCATTCAACCTGACCTGTGGTGAAACAACTATAGGCATCGGAGGCGTAGGACCTGTTGAGCTAGACGAGCTCCTGCTTTATTCACTCAAAGACGGAGAGAATTATCTGCCTTTAAGTGGGTTATTTAACTCCTCGCTCCCGAAGGTTTCAGTTAGCTATGAAAAAGTGAATCCATGCACCTTCAGAGTACACGTCAACGCCAGCGAACCATTCATTCTGGTCTTCTCCGAGGCTTATAACCCACTTTGGAAGGCGTCAACGACCGAACAGGCATTCATCTCTATTCCTGCATATTCGCTCATAAACAGCTTCTACATAAATAAGACTGGCCAATTCACGCTAACCATCTATTTCACAGGCCAAACCTATGCCGACATAGGCTTGATAACCTCCCTGGTAAGCTTCACCTCTTCAGTGTTGGCCTTGCCCATTGTCCATCTCAAGACACTCAGAAAACCAAGGTTTATCAAGCAAGAACAATCCATGTGAGGCTCCTGTTTTGGTTGAGATTGAAACCAAGGACCACTGGAATCTCGTGGCTCTCGAAGCAGAAAACTCTCAAACTGCCTTGCGTTCTGAAAAGTGGAAAAAAGTGGCTAGGAACTGGCTTGCCGATTATGCTGACAAAAGGGCCAGAGACTTCGTCTTGAACGTGATCAACGAAGTCGTCAAGCTGAACAAGTCTGCAAAAGTCCTCGACATAGGTTGTGGGCCAGGAAAATGGTCAATTGCTTTCGCCAAACAGCACTCTTCGGTCACAGCCATCGACTCAAGCAAGAACATGATTTCCTTGGCCGAAGCAAACGCGAAGAAAGAAAACCTGAGAAATCTGGATTTCCGAGTTATGAACGTTTCCAAGCTTGACCTCCCAAACGAAGCGTATGATCTCGTCAATTGCGTCACCGTTCTGCAACACGTGTTTGACGATAGTGACTGGAGAAAAGCAATTCACGAATTGGGCCGGGTCACCAAAAAGAATGGGCACGTACTGCTCTTTGAAGTAGCTCCAAGTTTTGCTTTGAGAAGGCGGACATCGAATCTTTCCATAAGAACAATGAAAGAGTACATCAGCGAGTTCGAAAAAGCCAAAATGTGTCTTGTGCATTGGCGAGGAGTTGACCTATCTCTGCCAGTGACCTATTTGGGCCTGAAAAGATATGCTGCATCTTTCAATAAGAAAGTGTATTATTTCATGTCTGAAAGAGAGTCGCTGACTCCTCAGTTACTTTCATTCCTCTCTCGGTGCACAGCTTTGTTGGCAGGAATAATAGACTACAAACTGGCCGAGACCCCGTTGAGTTTTCTTTCCTTCGGAAGAATCCTGCTCTTCCGGAGAATGAGCGGCTGAGTTCTTCTTTCCAAGTCGGAACCTGAAGCTTCCTTAAGGCTTTTCTCTTTTCCGACTAACGCTTGAGCAGTAGCTTTGCTGAGTGAACATTGAATGCGCTGTTTCATAATTCTGCCGTGCTTCAACGAAGAAAAGAACGTCAAGCCTCTTATTCACTCAATAGACCATGTATTGAAACTTCACGTTCCCTATAGAATAATCGCAATCAACGACGGAAGTCATGACCGTACCAGCGAAATCCTCAAAGACCTTTCCACCGACTATCCGGTGACAGTAATTGAGCACTATAACAACATGGGTCTTGGCGCCGCCATGAGAACTGGCTTGCTCGCAGCCGCTGAAGAGGTTTTCGACGACGACGTGGTTGTCACCATGGACTCAGACAACACTCACGACCCAAAGAGTATTCCAAGTATGTTGGTTGCTGCCCGAAAAGCCGACATCGTTGTAGGTTCTCGCTACGTAGCGGGGGGAGGGCAATTTAATGTTCCCGCGCATCGAGTTATCTTGAGCAAGATTGTGAACGCTTTTGTTGGGAAGCTACTTAGACTGCCTGTGAAGGATGCCACGAGCGGCTTTCGTTGTTTCAGAGCGATTCTGTTGAAAAGACTTAGCGTTGTTTTCCGAAACAACATCATCAAGTCAAACGGTTTTGACTCTTCATTGGAACTGCTTTTCAAAGCTGTTCGTTCTGGGGGCTTTGTCACGGAGGTTCCAATTCTGCTGGATTACGGAAAGAAGGGGGGTAATAGTAAAATGCGGTTGTTTTCAACAATCATCAAATACCTAGTTCTCCTTTTCAGATTCAGAAAAATGGTGCACCCTAGCGATTCGCCTCTCTCATCTTAGTGCACTAGGTACTCCAGGTGAATCTCACTGTTCTCTGGGACTCCGTCTTGTCGTGGATCGTCAACCCAATGGAACACGTAACACCCTTCAGAATAGTTGTCGAGATTCTTTGAGATTGTTTCTTTAAAGAATATTCCACTTGCCCATGTCCCTTTCCAGGTGAAGCCATACATTATAACTACAAGATTGGTCTTATCCATCATAGTTTCGATCACGAACATATCTTCATGTCCAGAGTCCGCCATGCTTTTGCTCAACTCTGCAATAGTTTGGTTGCTTTGAGTGATGAACTTGTAATGGGTTTCATTGGCTGCAAACTTCAATGGCGTAAGCCTCTCACTTTCGTAGTAGCCTACGGTTTTTTGAGGGCAAGGTCCGCCGAGCAAGACCACAGTGGAATTGGCCATACTGGTTGTGTTCAATGCTCCTGTCTCAAGAACAAGCTGATTCAACGACGTGAAGCCTTGCCTTTGCGGGTTCGCCGTAAGTCCATATATTATTCCATTAGCGACTGTATCATAGGCGGTTTCAGGCGTGGTACTTTCACTCGGATTCTTGTACAGAAAGTATACAGTGTTTGCTGGAGCTTTGAGGATTTTGCTTCCGGTCAAAGAGACGGTCACAGAGACAGCTTTGCGGGCGTTCACCCTTCCATTTCCGTAGAAAACGTCAAACCCAGGCGGGCCAAGGTCATCTGCAGTATTCAGAAGCTGGGTCCGGACTTGTTCATCATTCATCTCAGGATATTGACTCCACACAAGAGCAGCAACGCCAGCAACATGTGGACATGCCATTGAAGTTCCGCTCATAGAATAGTAGATGTTCCACAGGAATGTTGAGTATATGCTTGTGCCCGGTGCCGCGATGTCAACCCAGTCGCCGTATGAAGTGAAGGCAGCAGGCCTGTCATTTTCGTCTGTTGCCGTTACTGCAATGACTTCTTGATACGCAGCAGGATAATTTCTATTGCTTGTGCCGCTGTTCCCTGCAGCAGCGATTACCAATGCACCCTTGTTCGCAGCGTATTTGATGGCTTTATGTATCAGCTGGCTTTCTCGATCACTTCCCCAACTGCAACTGATGATTTTCGCACCTTGGTCTGTTGCGTGCACGATCGCTTTTGCAAGATCATCACTATAGCCCATACCGTTGTGAGCCAGAGCCTTCTCAGCCATCACTTGGACTTGAGCCAACCCAGCAATACCCACACTGTTGTTTATTGCCGCGGCAATTATGCCTGCGCAGTGAGTTCCATGACCGTTGTCATCTATTGGATCTGCATCGTTGTTAACCCAATCATAGCCAAGAGGCACGTATCTTGCCAGTAGGTCTGGATGACTGTGGTAAATACCAGTGTCAACAACTGCAACAAGAACAGCATTGCTGCCTTTTTGGATGTCCCAAGCAGTGCTTGCCTCTATCTTCGATGGTCCCCATTGGTCTATCCATCCGGGATCATTCGGCATTACGTAGGCAGTATATTTCCAATTTGGCTCCACATATTCCACGTTTTCATCTTTGGCTAAGTTCCTAAGAAGTTTTTGGATTCTGTCTGTTGGAACACTTATTACAGTGCTTCGGGTTGTGTTGGGCCACAAGAACTGGTTCAGGATAATGCCTTTTTCATGTGAGACAATTGCAGCTATTCTTTGACGGCTTTCTTCGCCGTGAAATCCTATGACCAGTTCCACATGGCTCTCATTATAAGCGAAGTCATAAGTCTTTCCGGATGAATCATCGAAACTGCCGGCAGAGAAAGGCCATTGTCCGAACAATTGAACCTCTTCTGTTTTTCCAGACGAA
>JBGOYR010000060.1:0-6591 GCA_041479765.1 Bathyarchaeia archaeon
CGTAGGCTCCTATGCCAGCGACGACGCCCATGTAAACATATTTTGGGTGCTTCACACCTTGCGGAAGCTTGTCATAGTTATAGTCGAGTGGGCCGAAGCCTAGAACGTCGGTGCAGGCGATTGGGTCTGCCCACACGCCCAGTATGTCTCTTATTACGCCGCCTGTGCCTGTTGCTGCCCCGCCGAATGGTTCCACGGCTGAGGGGTGATTGTGCGTTTCAACCTTGATTGCTATCCCATGACCCTTGTCAAACTCTACTATACCCGCGTTGTCTTCAAAGGTGGAAAAGCACCATTTTGGCTTGATTTCTTTGGCTGGTTTGGCAATGTAGGTTTTGAAAAGGCTGTTGATCTCTTTTCCGTTGAATCTTATTTTGCCTTTGAAGGTTTTGTGGCAGCAGTGTTCTGACCATGTTTGCCCAATGGTTTGAAGCTCGACATCCGTGGGGTTGCGGCTCTTTTCTTTGAAGTAGCTCTGGACTGTTTTCATTTCTTGCAGGTTCAATGCCAGGCCGAGTTCCTGGCTTACTTCTAATAGTTGTTCGTCTGTAGCCTCAGGTAGGCTGATTTCAAAGAGTGCGAACGGAGTGCCTCTGCGGATGTAGAGGCTTGAGGTCATTTTTCTTCCTCAATTGCTATGGTGTAGTTGTCTTTGGTGGGGTTTGCCAGAAGCTTCTTGCACATTTCCTCTGCTTTGCTTTTCGCTTCACCTTTTGACGCTGCTTCCAGAGATACATTGTAGACCTTGCTGACGTTCACGGTTTCGACCATGAAACCGAGCTCCTTCAACAAACGAGCAGTTGTTTCGCCTTCAGGGTCGCTGTGCCCAGGCTTCAAACTGACTTCGATCCTTGAACGGTATCTCATAGGACAAGGTTGAACTCAAAGAAATTTAAACACTTTCATCATTAACGAAGCAAACAAGTCTATTCCAGAATGATCTTCTTCCCCTTGTACACGATCTTAACTCTTTCCGAATCCGTGATCCTACCTATCTGTTCAGCTTGGACCTTGATCTTGTCTAGGAGCCTCAATGCTCTATCTGCATCTGTTCTGCTTATTATGATTGCGAAGCCCCAGCCCATGTTGAACGTTTTGAACATCTCTTCATCAGTTATCATGCCGCCCAGTTCAGCAGCCGTTCTTTGAATAAGCCCAAAGACTGGTTGCGGTTTAAAGTTGTCAAACTCAAAACCTATTCCGCTCGAAAACCTTGCCAGTCGCTCGAACTTTGCGTATGCATCGCCAGTGATGTGCACTGCACCCTTCACCTCAAGCTCCTCTGCTACCTTCAGAAAAGGCTTAACATAGATCTCAGTAGGCTCCAAGACCTCGGAGACTATTTCTCTGTTCAATCCGTCCGGAACATCATTTGGCTCATATTTTCCGCCCCATTGTTTGAACAGTATCTTCCGCGCGAGCGATATTCCATTGCTGTGTATTCCTGAGCTTCTCAAGCCGATTATGGTGTCGCCCGATCTTATGTTTCTTCCATAAATCACTTTTTCACCGTCAACCTCGCCTATTGCCGCCACTATCATGTCAAAACCTTTTCCTTCAGCCAAGCCTTTCGTTATATCTGCCACATCGCCAATCTCACCAGCAGGCACTACGCATTCGGCTTCTTCTGCTCCTCTTGCTATGCCTTCCAGCCATTCCTTGACAAGTGTCGGATCAGAAGCTTGTGCGTGAATGTTGTCGACTATTGCGAGCGGTCTGGCTCCCGAGCGGATAACATCGTTGACGGCCATTGCCACGCCGTCGATTCCTATGGTGCCGTATCTTTCGGCTAGTTGTGCGAGAAGCACTTTTGTGCCCACGCCTTCTATCTGAAAGTCTAGGTAACGGTTTTTTCCGAAGGGGAAGATGTTTCCGTAAGGGAGTTGAACGATTTTGCCTAAGCGGCTGAATCTGTAGGTTCTCTGCAAAACCTGCAATGCCTTTTTCGACTCGGCTCTCAATTCCCTATCAACGCCAGCTTCAGCATAGGTGATTTTTCTAGGCAACAGCATCTCTCCCTAACGTTCTATTGTTTCACAGTAACGTTTAGTTCGGTTGAAACAAATATAAAAGTGATCTAAAATTCTCTTGGTTTCCACTTGGCGTTGATTCTGTTGTAGATGCTAGGAAAGCTTTCAAATCAAAATGTAACAACGTAACGTTGGAGAAGTGGTTTTACCCATTTGTCGAATACAAAAGACACAGTCAATCAGGTGAAGTTGCCAATTCGATTCCTTTCTTGTATGTTTGCACATTTGTGTCAGCGGCTTTTTCTGGAACGCTGTCTCTGATTGCGTCTTCCATTGCTTCTTCGCTCACGATCCGCGTTGCCTTTGTCAATGCGCCGAGCATTATCATGTTTGCGTAGAGTCTTTCTCCGAACGATTTTTCAGCCGTTTCAGTGGCTGGAATCTTGATAATGCGTGCCTTGATCTCAGGGGCTTCCTTCACCGTGCTACTGTCAATGAATAAGATTCCGTCTTCTTTCAAGTCCTTTACGTTCTTGTCCATCGTTTCCTGACTCATGACAACTAACACGTCGCATTTTCTGACGATTGGGAAGCCGATCTTGCCATCAGCTATTATTACTTCGCTCTTGGCGCCTCCTCCTCTGGCTTCTGCGCCGTAGCTCTGCGTCTGAACCGCGTATTTTCCACTGTAGACGGCTGCTCTGCCCAGAATCTGTCCTGCTATGACAACTCCTTGCCCACCGAGACCGCAGATTCTTACTTCAACCTTTTTCAACTTGATTTTGCCTCCTCAATCATTTTGTACACGGTTTCGACAAGTGTAGGTCGCTGTCTTTGAACGAATTCGCCTACAACGATTTTTCCTGTTAAGCTTTCCTCGTCCATCTTCTCTGCTTGTTCAATCGGAATCGCGTTTTCCTTGAACCATTTCAGCATTTCTCCAGCGTTTTTGAAGCCAGCTCTTCTTCCGTAGGCTGTCTGGCACTGGCTTGTGGCTTCAATGAACCTGAAGCCTTTCATGTTGATTGCTTTCTTTATGGATTCCTTCAGCTCTTTCGGTTGGGCTGTTGTCCAACGCGCAACATAGCATGCTCCTGCTGCAGCCGCCAATCTAGCCGCATCTAATGGGTGTTCAAAGCTGCCGTAGGGCGTTGTTGTAGTTCTTGATCCGAAGGGTGTGGTAGGTGCGACTTGTCCACCTGTCATTCCGTAGATCATGTTGTTAACCATTATCACTAGGATGTCCGTGTTTCTTCTGGCTGCGTGTATGAAGTGGCTTAGGCCTATGCCGACTATGTCGCCGTCGCCTCCGAAAATCACGGCGTTCAAGTCTGGGCGCATGAGTTTTATGCCTGTCGCGGCAGGGATGCTCCTTCCGTGCAGGGTGTGCACGGAGTCTGCCATGAAGTGCGGTGACGGTATCCATGCTGAACAACCGATGCCGCTACAGAAAACAAACTTGCTCAGGTCCTTATGTCCAAGTTCATAGGCCGCTCGCAGAAACTCGCTCATCACCGTCATTGCGCCGCAGCCTGCACAGAAAGGCAGTGGCAGATCTCTCAAATAGTTTTTCATAGAGAATGTTTCGGTCAATTTCTCGCACTCTCCAATATTTTCTGAGTCAATTCCTCAGGCGTTATCAACTCGCCTCCACCGATCTTGTTCAATGGTATGACCTCTGCTGAACCGTCTGCCACTCGCTGAACCTCATAGAACACTTGCTTGAGGTTCATTTCCGGAACGATGATCTTCTCTGCCGTCTCGGCCAAAGCTCTCACCGTTTTTTCCGGGAATGGCCATAGAGTTTTCAAACGGGCATATCCAACGGCTACACCTTTTTCTTCAGTGCTTTCAGCGGCTTCATAGATGGCGCGGGATGTGCAGCCAAAGGCTACAATGCCGATCTTACACTCATCGATATTGCGTGTCTCCACTTCTGCTATCTCATCTGCATGGTTCTGAATCTTGCTGTTCAACCTCTCCACAAGCTTCCTGTGCACTTCTGGGTCGGCCGTAAAACGTATTCCATACTCATTGTGCGTTGATCCCGTAACAGCTAGATTGTATCCTTCACCCACTGAAGGCATCGGCGGAACTTCTTCAAGCCCAAAGAATGCCTTCTCGTTTGGTTTGGGTTTTCTTCGATTGACGATTTCTATGTTTTCCTTTGGTGGCATGGTTGCACGTTCTCTCATATGTGCGATGGTTTCATCCGCCAGAAGTGTGACTGGGGTGCGGTATTTCTCGGCTAGGTTGAAGGCTTTGATCGTGAGTTCAAACATTTCCTGAACGGAATTGGGCGAAAGCGCTATAGCCGTATAGTCGCCGTGTGTGCCCCATCGGGCCTGCATCACATCTCCCTGTCCGCACTTGGTTGCTTGACCTGTACTGGGTCCTAGTCTCTGTACGTCGACGATTACGCAGGGGGTTTCGGTCATGAAGGCGTAGCCTATGGTTTCCTGCATGAGACTGAACCCAGGGCCCGAGGTTGCCGTCATCGCTTTTGCCCCAGCCCAACTCGCACCAACTACCGCGCCTATCGAGGCGAGTTCATCTTCCATTTGGATGGCTATTCCGCCAGCTTTCGGAAGCATTTTCGACAAGAGCTCAGCGATCTCGCTTGAGGGTGTTATTGGGTATCCGGCGAAGAATCGGCATCCTGCGGCTAGTGCTGCCTCGGCGCATGCCTCGTTTCCTTGCCAGAAGAAAGTGTCTTTGTCAGGTTTTTTCCTCAATTCCGGTTTCCTCTCCGGTTTTCAGGTTAAGGCTTGGAAGGCTTCAACCTAAAAGGTTTTATCTCTTCTTTGATCAATCTGTTTGTTCCAGAAAGGTTGGAAAAAAGAATGGATGAAGATATTGTTGATTTTGCATTGAAGTACGCGGAAGGCAAGGGAGTCGAATATGCTGAAGCTAGGGCACAGAGCCAGATACGCGATCAACTGGTGTTTAGGAATGGTACATTGGAAGCTTACGTGTCGGCGGTTGACAGCGGTTTTTGCGTGCGCATTCTTGCCGGTGGAGGCATCGGGTTTGCTTCGACGAACAAGTGGACAAGGGATGAAGCTAAGGCAATAGTGGATTTGGCCTTCAAGTACGCTAAGACGGCAGGAAGAAAGGACAAGATTGTCTTCGCAAAGGAGAAGGGCGTAGAGACAAAGTGGGCTGTTGATCAAAAGAAAAAGATTGAGGATGTTTCGCCTGAAGAGAGAATTGCCGAGTTTTCGAATGTTGACAAAGCTTTGGCTGCTTGCGGAGTGAAGATAGCAGCAACGATGTCACAGTGCATCATAGACTTGACATCAGATTACTTCGTCAGCTCAGAAGGCTCAAGGATTTCCTCGTTTGTACCCAAGATCGCAGGGTTTTTCTTCATCACCGTCGCTGAGCAGGGAAAGACTGAACAGGCGTTCAAGCAGTTTGGCTACAGCGGAGGCTGGGAAGCCTTCGACGTGTGGAACGCCTCTGAAAGGATGATTCATGATGCCAAAGTCCTCAGAGACGTCATAACGAAGGGAAAAACCTTGAAACCCGGGAACATGGACTTGATCTGCGGCCCCGAAGTCACAGGAATAGCGGCACATGAATCGTGCGGACACCCAATGGAAGCTGACAGAATCGTTGGACGAGAAATGAGTCAAGCTGGAAGATCATTCATATTCAAGGGAGGCCCGTACTGGATTGGAACAAGAATCGGGAGCGACGCTGTCACAATCGTGGACGATCCTACAGTGGAGCACAGCTATGGCTACTATGCGTATGATGAGGAAGGTCTCAAGGCAAGACGAAGGCACCTGTACAAGAATGGCGTTATCAACGAGTTTTTGCAGAACAGGGAATCAGCTGCAAAGCTTGACACCAAGAGCAACGCTTCTTCAAGATCAGTAAACTATGACAGAGAAGCAATCGTGCGAATGGCCAACACGTTTGTCTTGCCGGGCAAGTTCACGGAGGAGGAGCTGATCGAGGATGTTAAGTACGGGGTTTTCATGAAGTCTTTCACTGAATGGAACATTGACGACAAGCGTTTCAACCAGCGCTACGTAGGCAGAGAAGCGCACCTGATCGAGAATGGCGAACTGAAAGACCCAGTTGCAAGACCAGTCATTGAAACTACGACGTTGAAGTTCTGGTCAGCAGTGGATGCGGTTTCTAAAGAAGTTGAGTTTGAGGCTGCAACATGTGGCAAAGGCGATCCCGGCCAGGGAATTCCAGTATATACGGGTGGTCCATGCATTCGGCTTAGAGGAGTGTATGTCAAATGAGCGACGCTTTGAACAAGACGGAAGAGATGGTCAAGAAAGCGAAAAGCCTCGGCGCAGACGAAGTCTTGGCCAGAACAACCTTTGGCAAGTATCGACAAGTGCGTTTCAGCAACAATCAAGTGGACATCACGGTTGCTTGGGATGACTACGTGACTGATGTGTCTCTGGCTTGGAAGAAACGCGTCGTAGCTACACAGATTCATGACTTCAAGGACGTTGATGCGAGTCTAGCGAAACTCATGGAACTTGCAAAGGTCTCCAAGGAAAACCCGATGTTCGGAGGGTTCGCAAAAGGCAAGTTCAAGTATGCCACACCCAAACCTGACAAGAAGCTCCTTGACTTGGAAAACCCAACGGAC
>JBGOYR010000061.1:0-6497 GCA_041479765.1 Bathyarchaeia archaeon
GCCAATGTTTTTGAAGCCAATCTCAACCGTAAAAGCACCTCCAGGCGTCTTATCAACCACACCCCCAGATGGCGGTATGTCACACTTTAGCTCCTCACCGATGCCTACGTGCGAAAAGCCAGACATAACTACCAAAACAGCCACAGCAACCCACAGAAGTGCAAACTTTCTCATGCTTCCTTCCCCTCTTCTCCTCCCTAAATAGACGCTACTCTCGGCTTTATCCGTTTTGTAAAATACCTCTATAAGACAAAAATAGAGGACAACTAGACTGCTCCCTTGGGCACTGAACCAATACGCCAGCAGATCACTTTCCAGCGTCTCACGCTCAATGGCTCAAACGCTCCGAGGCATCCGTCTCCAGATAACTGGACACTAATAGTTCAATCTGCACGTATGGTTGTGCAAAATTCAAATCGCGACGGGCATTCAGTCGTTAAAGCTGAGGAAAAGAAGGCTCTATGGCGTGAGTCTGAACTTGTCCCTCGGATACAACATGGTTTCCCGAATGTTCTTCTTACCTGTAAGCATCATCGTAAGCCTTTCCAACCCAATGGCCCAACCTGCATGCGGCGGCATCCCATAGTCGAAAGCCTGCAAGTGATGCTTGAAAGACTCGGGTTTCAAGCCTTTCTCTTCCAGCCGCTTCACTAGAAGCTCCTTAGACGCGATTCTTGTTCCGCCGGAAACCAGCTCCATCCATCGCCACATCAAGTCAAACCCTTCGCTTATGTCAGGATTGTCGTCGCGCGGTTTGATGTAGAAAGCCTTTGCATGAGTGGGCCAGTCAGTAATGTAATAGAAATATGGGTGAACCTTGCCCAGCGTTCTGAACGCTGGAGTTGGTATGTCTTCGCCCCAGGGAACTTCGATGCCTTCATGTTTCAGGTCTTTCAATATCTCGTCGTAGGTCAGACGCTTGAAGGGCACCTCAGGCACTTTCATTCGGTACTTCAGCGCCGCTAACTCCCTCTGACACTTTTCACCAACCGTCTTGCAGACGTGCTGCATGAGCTGTTCCAGCAACTGCATCACGTCTTCAGCATTCGCAAAAGCCTGCTCAACGTCAATCGACACAAACTCGCTCAAATGATGACGTGTATGCGACTCTTCAGCCCTGAAGAAAGGTCCTATCTCAAAAACCTTCTCAAGACTCATCACAAGCTGTTCCTTGTACAACTGAGGACTCTGAGCAAGAAACGCCTTCCTGTCGAAGTAATTGACTGCGAAGAGTTCTGCACCACCTTCGGTGGCTGTACCAATCATGCGCGGAGTATGCACTTCCAGAAAACCCCTTTCGAACAGGAAATCGCGTATAGCTTCAACGGCTGTGTGTTGAACCTTGAAAACTGCCGTGTTCTCTTCTCTACACAAATCCAGTGCCCGCGCATCCAGCCGAGCTTCAAGGTTTGCTGGCGTCTTGCCCGTGATGTCGATAGGCAGTTCCGGGATGGCTGTGTTGAAGATCCTGATCTCTTTCGGGAGCACTTCGACGCCTCTGGGCGTCATGTCCGTCTTCTTGACGGTGCCTTTCACGCCGATGCTGAACCTCTTCTGCAACGCATCAGACTTCGACAACACTTCGCCGCTCACTTTCTTCCGCAAAACCGTAACCTGAATCGTGCCCTCCCGGTCCTGCAATATGACAAAACGCAACGCCCCAAGATCACGAATCTCTTGAACCCAACCAAAAAGCGTAACCTCGCCACCATCCATCTCGGGCTTGACATCAACAGAATAATGCGTTCTACGCCAGTCACCGATCGAATCTAGGTTCATGCGACCACCACTGCGCTTAGTCGGCAAGCTCCACGCGCAAAGTCATGTTGCGAACCTTACCCGCAATCTCCTTTAAAGCCTTCACATCAAACGAAGGCCCCATCCCGCGTCTCCTCTTCAAAATGACCCGAGTCTCCGTCGTCCCATCAGGCAACCAAATCGTGTTAATCGTCAAAATACTGAAAGGCGCAAACAAGTCCTCCAAAAACTTCCGGTCGTCAACCCCATACTCCAGAACCCGAATGTTTTTCCCCGTTTCCTCACTCAAGGTTTTGACGATCTTTCCGCCATGACCCAGTAACCGCGGAACGTCTCCAGGGCCAACGATAAGGGCTAGCGTTCTGTCGACCTCGACTGCTTTGTGGAAAGACACGTTTTGAAGCGAAGGATACTTCTCCTCCATAGAGAGCAGCGACCGTGCAATCTTCAGGTCTTGCTCGCTGATTTCTCCAGACTTTACTCTAGCTGAACACTTTTGGCATAGTATGCCGCTCTTCAAGCAGAAACTACACAGTACTGTCTTCACTAGGCAATTCGCCCCTTTCACAAACAAAGGAGGGGGCAGCGGACCTCTGAACGTTTATGCATCTGCGCCTTTCTAGCGTTCCAGTATTATTTCGACTGTGCTGACGTTTGTTGGCTGGCCACCCTCTTCTCTGGATGCAAGTTGGTCCGTTCCAATGTTGATTTTCTTGACTTTTGCGTCCGGCAGGAACCTGCGTCTCACGACTTCTACTACGTCGACTGCTCGGCCTATGGATCTTCCTCGCGCTTTAACGCTTACTTCCTTTGCTCCACTGTGAAAGAGGGTTATGCACGCCAGTACGTAGTTCATCACTGGCTTCTTTCCGATCAGCACTGCATTGCTTTCTGACATTTTGTACCGCCTTTCTCCTGTTTTTGCGTTTTTAAGGCGCGATAACCTTTTTTGCCGAGAAATAAATACATTACGGTTTGAACATTCATTCAAAAAGAAACCAGAACAGAAGACAACAATCCCATAAGCCCTTTTCGTTTACTAAACTTTTAAGTAATGCGTACTATTGTAAAACAGAATCTTAACAGAACACTACATCGGGGAAAGCACATTGGAAACGCTCACGAAACGTTCGCTCCAACTGTTAAGGATACTCTATGAAAGAGGTAAATCATCAACCGCATTCACACTGCGCGTAAAACAAGACGAGTTGGCAACACAGCTAGGAATAAGCAGACAAGCATTAAACGTTCACCTCCGGAAGCTTCGAGACTCAACCTGTATACGCACTGGCCGAGGTTTCATAGACGTAACCGAGAACGGACTGAACATGCTTGGAATCTCTTCAACGCCTGCTTTCATACTGATCCGAGTATCACCCGACAAAAGAATCCACGTCTACGACAAAATCAAAGAACTCCCAGTCCAAAGAGCCTTCAGAATCGCAGGCGACTTCGACGCCCTCATATTAATCGAAAGAGAAAAACTCGACGAAGTATTAAAAAAGCTGTATTCTATTGAAGGCATACAAGACACAAGATCATACGTCACCATAGAAACAGTAAGGTAAAGAGGAAAAAGGCCGTGAAACTGTTCGAATACGAAGCAAAAACAATACTCGCCAAATACGGAATACCAACACCTCAAGGCGGACTTGCCGCAAACCCAAGCCAAACCCGAGACGTAGCCGCCAAGCTGAAGCCACCTTTTGCGGTCAAAGCACAGGTTCTGGTCGCGGGAAGAGGCAAGGCCGGAGGAATACTCTTCGCCAACTCTGCTGAAGAGGCAGAAAAAGCAGCCGAGAAACTGCTAGTAATGCAGATCAAGGGAATACCTGTCAAAAGCGTGTGGATTGAAGAGAAGATTCAGATAAAACGCGAGCTTTACTTCGGCTTAACCACCGACAGGTTCAACCAAAGCTATGTTGCCATCGCTTCCGCAGTTGGCGGAATGGACATCGAGGAAATAGCCAAGAAAAGCCCGGAAAAAGTGATAAAGATTCTGATCAACCCTCAACTGGGCCTTTGCCCATTTCACACTCGTGAGATTGCCAGAAAGATGGGTTACAGGGGCAGCCAGATTTCGGAGCTTGGAAGAATTCTTGAGAGATTGTATCATGCAGGATTGGATTATGACGCTGAACTGATCGAAATGAACCCCATCGTAGAAACGACCGAAGGAAAGTTTGTCGCAGCAGACGCACGCATAATAATAGACGACAACGCCTTGTTCCGACACCAAGACTACAAGAAGAGGCTTCTGGAAGGCGAAAGCGACCTCTCACCGCAAGAAGTGGAAGCCATGAAAAACGACTTAGCCTACGTCAAACTGGATGGAAACATAGGCGTCATAGGCAACGGAGCAGGCCTCGTCATGGCAACACTGGACACAATACAATATTACGGCGGAAAACCGGCAAACTTTCTGGATGTCGGTGGTGGCGCAGCTTCCGAAACAACGGCAACAGCCCTCAGAATAGTGCTGTCAGACCCGAACGTTAAGGCTCTGTTCATCAACATATTGGGCGGAATAACCCGTTGCGATGAAGTAGCGAAAGGCATACTTGAAGCGAAAGCCAAGGTTGGCGTAACAAAACCTATGGTGATCAGACTTGTGGGCACGAACGAAGACGAAGGAAAGCGCATTCTGACGGAAGCCGGAATAGATGTGCTGGAAAGTATGGAAGAAGCCGCCCAAAGAGTCGTTGAAATCGTCAAACAAGGAGGAGAATAGCACGGGGATATTGATCGACAAGGACACATTTGCCATTGTTCAAGGAATAACTGGAACTCAAGGAAGCTTCCACACGGAACGCATGCTAGAGTACGGAACAAAGATAGTTGCAGGCACAACAGCGTCCGGAAAAGGTGGAACCCAAGTCCATGGAGTCCCAGTCTACGACACTGTTGAAGAAGCCCAGCAGAAGCACCAAGCAAACACCTCAATAATCTTCGTCCCAGCCCCCTTCGCGGCTGATGCCGCCTTTGAAGCAATGGAAAACGGAATAAAAACCGTCATAGTAATCACCGAACACATCCCAATCAAAGATGCAATCAACGTGATGGCAAGAGCCAAACAGACCGGCGCAACAATAGTAGGCCCTAACACGCCAGGCGTAATAACTCCGAGCGAATGCAAACTTGGAATCATGCCGGCACACATCTTCAAGAAGGGGAATGTAGGCATGGTTTCTAGGAGCGGAACCCTAACGTATGAAATAGCCGCCAGTCTGAGCAGAAGCGGTCTGGGACAATCAACATGCCTTGGCTTAGGAGGAGACCCCATCACGGGCTTGAACTTCTTAAGCGTCTTGGAGATGTTCAAAGGAGACCCACAGACGAAAGCGTGTGTACTACTTGGAGAGATCGGCGGCAACCTTGAAGAACTGACAGCAGAATACATCACAAAAGTGAGGTATCCAAAACCAATCGTCGCCTTCATAGCTGGACGTTCGGCACCGACAGGCAAGCGTATGGGTCATGCAGGTGCCATAATAACGGGTAAAGCTGGAACGGCTGAAAGCAAGATTGAAGCATTCAAAAATGCCGGCGTCAAAACGGCAGAAAAACCGAGCGAAGTAGCTGAACTCCTCAAGAAGCAACTCTGATTCAACAACGCCATATCCAGCAACCTTACCATCAAAAACTCGATCGCAGCATTTCGCAATCGCACCTCGAAGTCACTTTTCATGTCCAAAAGAACGACGAGTGCCCTCTGGTGCACGATCTGCAAAAAGTATATTTGACAGTGTATTATCTGAGTCTTAGCTACGAAGGAAGTTGACCATTGCCAATCATTGACCCAATAAAGAAGGCCATTGCCCAAGAGCATAGACTCCACATGAAAATCTGTCGCGACTGCGGGGCAAGAAACGCCGGAACCGCGGTGAAGTGCAGGAAGTGTAAGGGCAAGCACTTGCGCTGGAAGAAAAGAGAAATCGTAAAGTGACCTTGCAGAACGTTTGTTTCTCTGCTAATCGGCTACGACGTTCGTTTCTTTCTTTTGTGAAAGGATTTGGAACAAGCCTTCAACGTTGAAGACAGTGTTAGCGCAACCATTCTTTATCAACGGAACGGCTTGACCAGCCACACCCATGCCGTTCAGCAGTTCCCCGCTTATCCTCACTTCTTCGCCGCAGGCAACCCCAACAGCACCTTCATACTGTTTAGCCTTCAAGATTTTTGGGACGCATGATCCTCCAGGAAGAATATACACATCATAACCTTTCTCTTCGGCGAAAGACACTGACCTATTGACTAAACAGTCTGGAGAACAGTGCGCACAAATGTAGGAAGGAATGGACGGGTCAAAAGCTGCTTCACAGCGATTGTCCATGTACTTCCGGGAACAATGTGGAAGGAAGAGCACTCTTTTCTTTGATTGAATGAACTTCTCTCTTTCAACCAGATTTCTGGACTGTAGGTCTATCAAATCCTCAAGAAGAACAACCGCGTCAGACAAGTTGAGGCCTGTTGCTTCTTGTATCTTGAATTTCTCTATCATCTTGTGGGCTGCTTGGCCCATCTTCTTGTGCATGCCCTTCTGATAGCTAACTTTAGTTATTTCAGTGAAGAAGAAACGCGGAATCCGTGAGAGGTCGAAGATGAATTTATAGGGCATAGCATACACCGTGGAGATTCCGCCCTTTAAAGATTGTCGGTTACGAAAACAGGAAAAGTAATCGATGCTTTAAGCAGAATGACGAATCACAATGCTTAGTCTTGGGCTTCTTCGGTATAGC
>JBGOYR010000062.1:0-6484 GCA_041479765.1 Bathyarchaeia archaeon
AGGCTCTGTGCGTTGGAGCTGTTCAACTGCGAGGCAAAAGTGAGCAGCATCGTAAGAGTCATGCGCTTAGCGAATCTCAGAGAAGTTCTGGGAGAAAATGAGAACTTCGCTGTTCGCGTGAAGCACGTTAAGGAATACTCCTCAAAGATCAATGGAATGACCCTTGAACGAAAGCTTGGCGAGATCATGCTGAAATGCATACCTAGAATAAGAGTGAACTTGAAGAAACCGGATAAGAGATTTGTCGGAATACTAACAAGTGAACGGTTCGTTTTTGGCGTGAAGCTGGATGAAATCGCGCCAAAACCTTTCGTTGAAAGACGCCCTCGGAATAAACCTTTTTTTCACCCATCGGCAATGCAGGCAAAGCTTGCTAGGTGTATGGTGAACCTTGCCAAGCCAAGAGCTGGCGAATTGCTTCTTGATCCTTTTTGCGGAACAGGAAGTACGTTGATTGAAGCTGCGTATGTTGGATGCCGTGTCTTGGGTCTAGACATTCAACGTCGGATGGCGAGGGGGACGTTGAAGAACCTGACTTATTTTGGCGTGAAGCCTGAGGGCGTGGTGGTTGCAGATGCACGTAACCTACCTGTCGTCAAGATTGACTGTGTAGTAACTGACCCGCCGTACGGGATATCTTCAACCACAGTCAAACGAACCACAAGCCAGCTAATTGAGGAGCTTCTAACAGATGTTCAGAAGTTGCTGGGCAAGGGAAGAAGAATTTGCATGGCCGCACCTAAGAAGCTGAAGATTGGGCACATAGGCACGGCGCTAGGGTATAAGCATTTAGAGTCGCATTTTGTTTATGTTCACAGAAGTCTGACAAGAGAAGTGGTCGTGTTCGAGAAGGTATAAACGACATGAGCTTGCGTGTTGTTTTCCTAGGCACTGGGGGAAGCGTTCCAACACCAGACAGAAGCCTGCCAGCCATACTCATCCAACGAGAGAATGAACTATTGATGTTTGATTGTGGTGAAGGCGTCCAGAGACAGATGATAAAGGCAAAGTGTGGCTTTCACAAGAAAATGAAGATCCTCATAACTCACATGCATGGTGACCATCTTCTAGGTTTGCCCGGGCTTATGCAGACTATGGCAATGCTTGACCGGGAAAGAAAGCTAGAAATCTACGGACCGCTTGGGCTGAAACGTTTTTTGGAAGGCATCGAGGAGACTGTGCAGTTCGTCCTAAGTTTTCCAGTCGAGATCTACGAAATAGAGAAAGCCGGCGTGGTTTGCGATGAAGAAGAGTACTTCGTTCATGCAGTTGAAACCAATCATGTGATCCCTGGCTTTGCATACGCTTTTGTTGAAAAAGCAAGACCCGGAAGATTCTACCCAGAAAAAGCCAGGAAGCTTGGAGTGCCCGAAGGAAGACTATGGTCAGAGCTTCAGCATGGACGAAATGTTGAGCTACCAAATGGGAAAGTGATCAACTCTGAACGGGTTCTGGGTCCATCCAGACAAGGAAGAAGCATCGTGTACACTGGTGACACAAGGCCATTCAGCGGTCTCGCCAAGCTTGCAACAAAGGCAGACTTGCTTATTCATGACGCTACACTAGATGATGAGCTCGCTGAAAGGGCAAACGAAGATGGCCACTCAACACCCAGCCAAGCTGCCGACACCGCCAAAAAAGCGAGGGTCAGAGAGCTGATACTTACACACATCAGCGCAAGATACAGAGACACGTCCAAACTTTTGGAACAGGCGAGAAAGACTTTCAAGAACGTGCAGGTGGCAGAAGACTTCATGAAGATAGAAATCCCAATGCCAGAATAATGAGAAGAAACCCCGGCGCAACCAGTTTCCCATTCTGGAAAATGGAATGAGCTAAAGCTGTGATGGGTCGCAATGCCAAGTTCTCAACAAAGAAGGGAGAATTGGAGGAGTTCTATCCGAACAGGCGCCTAAGTCTATCCACACTTTCTTTGACATGTTCAACTGATTCGACGATAATAACGCCGTCGAAAGATACCTTCCTGACCAGAGCCGCAAAATCCTCCCACTTGATGGTGCCGTAACCTATTCCGCGGTGCTGGTCACTTTTCCCATCGTTATCGTGTGCATGTATGTGTACGATCTTCTCTGGCAACTCCGCCAGGAAGCTTGATAGTTGTCCATAGAGATTGGCATGACCTGTGTCCAGGACTAAGCCTATGTCTCTGCTAGACTCGCTGTAGAACCTTCCGAATTCCTCCACGTTTTTCATCACGAAGGGCTCCATGACGTTCTCTATAGCAATATGAACGCCGTGGTCAGCTGCAAAATCGAGCAACAGGTTTGCGTTTTCCACGTTCTTTGCCCAATCCATGCCGGGGTAAAACATACTTATTCCTGTTTTCATCGCTGGGTGAAAAATCCATAATTGACAGTCTAGCGTGCTGGCGTTGACTATGGACTGTTTCAGTCTTTTCAACGTGGCAACCAGTAATGGTTTTGAGGGCATGGCTATGTTTATGCCTGCGAAAGGAGCGTGTACCGTATATTTCAGGTTGTAGGATTCACCTATCTCTTTTAGTGCTGAGACCCGTCTCTTGTTCAGAGTGTGAAGGCCGTCGTCAACGATTTCAACGAACCTGATTTCGTTCTTGGGGATTTGCTGAGTCATTCTGTCGAAAGGTTGTGCTAGACAATGGAGCATGGACACACCGATTCTAGGTTTGACCATTGATTATTCCAGCTGCGTTTAAGCGTGAATTCTGGCTTTCATGAATATAACCTCATTTGTCAATGCTGTTGATAATTCCCATAATGTCTTTCTCACGTTCATAGTGGTTCTGCTGAAAAGCTTTGTCACTGGGAACTGGTGTCGTTTGCCTCCAGTTTCTTGTTGGAATGGATGGTGGCAATATTGTTGTATCTCTGAGCGGGTCTTAGTCGGATTCCGAATATGTACCATTACTTATAATTCGGAATAAGTATTCATACAGGTTAAATGTGATGTCTTAAGAAACACTATTCAGGAATCTATCCGGTGGAAGACGCAATCATGACGCCCATCTCTGGCACGATCTCGGTTCCTCCAGATGAACCAGTGTACAGGCATTCCTGGACTTTTGAGATGAGATGCTGTAAGGTGGGAATTTGAGACTTCGATGGAAGACGTTGATCATCATTGCGACTACATTCATCAGCATTCTTGTGATCTCTCTGGTCACTCTGCAGGCACTAACGTTGAATAGCGTTGCCAGCATAGAACGAGGAGAATCCTTCCGAGAAACTGAAAGAGTCCTTGACCTGCTGTCGCACGAGTTATCTGATCAGAACGCCACGACAATCGACTACGCGGCATGGAACGACACGTATGAATTCGTGCAAGACGGCAATGTCAACTACATCACCGAAAACATGATAGACGAAACTTTTGCCAATCTAAGACTTAACATCATGCTATTTCTCAACTCCTCGGACCAAGTCATCTTCGGAAAGGCATTTGATCTGCAAAACATGACAGAAACACCATTTCCGCAAAGCTTGCTGCAGCATCTTGCCAACAACCACCTTCTTCTACATCATGGGAATGCGACAAATGCTGTAGCTGGCATAATTCTTCTTCCTGAAGGTCCAGTTCTGGTTGCGTCAAGCCCTATCCTAACGAGTCTGTATCAAGGGCCTGTTATGGGCACTCTGATCACAGGGCGCTTCTTGGATTCGTTCAGTATTAGTCGGTTGTACGAATCGGTTCATCTACCAATAGTTTTGCAGATTCTTGGCAATCCTTGGATGTCCTCGGACTTTCAAGTGGCCAATTCATCCATGTCAAACAACAAGCCACTCTTTTCCCAACCTTTGGATAAAGAAAACGTTGCGGGATACGCCTTGATTGACGATGTCTATGGGAACCCACTTCTCATAATGAAAATCACTATGCCAAGAGACATTTATGCCCAAGGGCTCACCAGCATTGCTTACAGTGTTGCTACACTTTTTGTTCTAGGCTCAGTGTTCTGTGTCGTATCAATCATTCTTCTGGAAAAGTTTGTGCTTTCCCGTCTGTCTCAACTCAGTGTCGATATCCGGAATGTGGAAAAAGAAGGTAACTTCGCTATGCGTGTGTCAGTAGCTGGAAAAGACGAGTTGTCGGCATTGAGTAGCGACATCAATAGTATGTTGTCAAGATTGGAACAGACAACCAAAAGGCTCGGAACGCTACTGGAGACAGCTAGGGAGGGGATTGTTGCTGTCGATCCGAGTGAGAACGTCACTTTTGCGAACAAAGCGTTTGCAGATATGGTGGGTTGTGGGCAAGATGAGCTCATCGGTATGAATGTTCTTAGGCTACTCGACGAAGAGGGCATCAGAAAAGTTGCGGAAGAGACGGGCAATCGAAAGAAGGGTAGAACAAGCCGATACGACCTTGTTTTTCACCGTAAAGATGGCGAACCTCGCACTGCCCAACTGTCATCGTCACCACTGTGGAATGAAGACGGAAGCTATGCGGGTGCGCTGAGCATTATAGTGGACGTCACCGAACAGAAACACTTGGAGCAGGCTCTCCTTGAGAGCAACGTACGTTTGCAGCAAATCACCGACAACATGTTTGACATGGTCAGCCTGACTGATGCTACAGGTGTTTACAAATACATTAGCCCGTCGGTTCGGAAAACCTTGGGATATGAATCAAAGGATTTGCTGGGCAAGACTATTTTTGATTTTGTTCATCCGGACGACTTGGGCAAGGTTAAGGAGGAGATTCAGAAGAAGTCACAAACTCCGGGGTCATCCAAAATTGAATACCAGTACAGACACGCAGATGGGCACTATTTGTGGTTGGAAGGCGCAAGCAATCCCGTACTTGATGATCAAGGAGAGATTGTGGGAGCTGTGCTTAGTTCTCATGATGTGACTGAGCGCAGAATAATGGAGGAAGAGTTGCACAAATCTGAGGAAGGATTTAGAGGAATCGCAGAGAGAAGCTTTGACGCATTAGCTACTGTTGACCTTGAAGGAACAATCACGTATGCTTCTCCTTCAGTGGGAAAGGTTCTAGGCTACCCAGACACAGAAGTCATCGGCAAATCCTTCTTGGAATACTTCACACCGGTCCAGCTTTCTAACGCAACACAGTTGTTTGCAGGTCTGATGCAGGGTAGGAAACTCGAAGGACTGCAAATAGAGCTGCAAAGAAGAGGTGGAACTGCGGCTACTGTTGAAATCAATGCCTCTCCAATAATCGTGAACGGTGAGGTTGCAGGCATTCAAGCAGTTTTCCGAGACATAACTCAACGCAAGAGAACGGAAGACGCATTGCGGGAATCGGAAGAGAAGCTTCGACGCACCCTTGAATCCTCTCCGGATGCGATCATCCTCACTGACTTGGCGGGAAACGTTATCGACTGCAACCAAGCAACATTGGACATGTATGGATATTCAGCGAAGGAAGAAGTACTCGGCAAGGCTGGATTCAAGTTCATATCAGAAAAGGACTACGAAAAGGCAATGGAGTACATGAGCGTGATCCTGGAAAAAGGCGCTGTGAGAAATATTGAGTATACTGTGAAAACCAAAGACGGAAAGGAAATTCCAATAGACGCTTCCGCGAGTATCATACGAGACGCCTCAGGTCAACCCAAATACATCGTAGGAATGACCAGAGATATCACTGAGCGCAAGCAGATGCTCAGGAAGCTGGAAGAGTATTCTCAACAGCTCGAACAGATGGTTGAGAAAAGAACCAGACAGCTGAAAGAAACTCAAGAACAACTTGTCAAAGCTGAGAGACTGGCGGCGATTGGACAAGTGGCAGCCATGGTTGGTCATGATTTGCGAAATCCGTTGACCGGCATCAAAGGTGCCGCTTACTACCTGAAAACAAAGCCAAACCTCAAGATGGACATGAAATCACTGGAAATGCTTGAACTAATCGAACATGACGTGGAATACTCGAACAAGATCATAACCGACCTCATGGAATATTCACGAGAAATTAAGCTGGAACTTGCTGAGACCGATCCCCACTCAATCGTGAAAGATACACTGTTCCTGATTCAGATCCCGCTGAGCGTTAGAGTAGTGGATTCGACCCAGAATCAGCCAAAAACGAAAATGGACGTAGAAAAGATGAAAAGAGTCTTCGCCAACCTCATCAAAAACGCAGTTGATGCCATGCCTGAAGGCGGCAGACTCTTCATTTCAAGCAAGAAATCCAACGGCAACGTAGATTTTACGTTTGCTGACAACGGAATGGGCATGGCTGGAGAAGTGATGGAGAAGCTTTGGACGCCGTTTTTCACTACGAAAGCAAAAGGCATGGGCCTAGGCCTAGCCATTTGCAAACGCATGGTAGAAGCCCACGGCGGCAAAATCTCAGTTGAAAGCATCGTTGGTAAAGGCACAACCTTCACAGTCACGATTCCAGTTGAGCCTATACCAAGCAAAGAAGGAGGTGAGAAAGTATGGGTGAACATGCCCGAATCCTTGTCGTCGACGACGACGAAAGCATAAGAAAAGTCTTGGCAACCGTCCTCGAAGAAAGCGGA